>CAZFMX010000090.1:5517-8726 GCA_964520425.1 uncultured Desulfobacteraceae bacterium | reverse complement strand
AAGTTCTTGTAGGTTGGCCAGGTTCCCCAATTCAGGGGGTATGCTCCCTGTCAGCTGGTTGGAAGCGAGGTCAAGTTCTTGTAGGTTGGCCAGGTTCCCCAATTCAGGAGGTATGCTCCCTGTCAGCTGATTGTAAGCGAGGTTAAGTTCTTGAAGGTTGGCCAGGTTCCCCAATTCAGGAGGTATGCTCCCTGTCAGCTGATTGTAATATATGGTGCCCAGTTTGTTAAAGAGTCGAAGGGTTTGTAGGTTGGTCAGGTTCCCCAACTCAGGGGAAATGCTCCCTGTCAGCTGGTTGGACTCGAGGTCAACGGTTGTGACACTGTCACTGGAGATAGTGATTCCATACCAGGTGTCTTCCTTTCCAGGCATGGCAAAACCATCCCAATGTAAAGGAGGCGTTTTCCATCCACTGTTATATCTCCAGTTGTCTCCATCAGTGCTGTTGTAAAGCGCGATTAACGCCTCTCTTTCTGTAGCAGATATCGCAGCGAGTGCTGAATGAAGATACCCAAGAGTCGAGAGAAACAAGGTGAGTATAATGAAAGCTAACTTAAATAGTCGATTCATTTTCCCCTCCCTGGCCAATCACTATCCGGTAAAAGCTATGGAATTTCAATTATGAAAAAGACCAAACTAGGTTTTCAATTGATATATTTATAGTGTGTTCTGAGAAGGTCATATGAAGCCTTCTTCTATGACTAGCTGCCTCCGTGCCCTTAGGTTAATTTGTGAAGGTTTAGGTGTGATTTTTTCCCGACTATGGGGCGATACCTGCCTTACGTTGAAAACGTTTTTGGACTTAGGGTATCTGCATTTATCCTTTATCGAGACATGAGGGGAAAGCCAAGAAAAACAGGAATTGCCTGACTCCGACTTCCTTTCATACTACTTATGACTACAACCTGTAACCTTCATTTTTGCCAAAGTATAGACTACCCTAACAAGAGTCATAACCTAGCGTATTTGTCAATTCCCATCCTGGATAAAGAGAAAACCCTTCAAGCTGGACAGGTACCGACTAGGTCAGTCTATCGGGGAAACCCTGATTCATGGGGGAGAGAATCCTCAGTTTCTGAGATAAAGATAGGTAGAGCTTAGATATTCACTTCTTGAGACGTGCTATTTGGCCCTTTTCTTCTTCTTTCACCGGCATAACACCAGCCAAGCTTTCACGTTTTCACTCGTGGTTGGCTGGTGCAACCCTTCTCGTTATTTTTTCAAAAGGTCCTTACGGCCGTCAGTATCATCAAGGTCTGAACTTATGGAAAGGTAAGCCGGATTGATGTATTCAATCGCATCTATGGCTTCAGGAAAGTGAATGGGCCTTGTATATCGTATTTCGTCAACGGCCTGAGCAAGATTTTTCAAATCGACCTCAAGGTCTTGTCTCTTAAAGGTGCTCCGCTTACATTTGGCGAAGCGTTTGAGAAAAAGTTTGTCCAGAAATACTCTGAAGCTGGGAGAATATGAATTACGATTCTTTCCAGCTAGAAGCCAACAGATTCGAAGACGGGGGTCTAATTCAGTCGCCATGATGATCACTTTGCTGTGAAAGGCTAAGGTTAGTTTTTGGCTTTATCCTTTGCGTTTGGGGTTGAAAATAGGGTTGGAAACTGATCTAATGGCTCGAAAAACAGGCTTTAAAAAATCTATCTAAGTTATTGATATCATTGTGGTGGGCGATGCGGGACTCGAACCCACGGCCTCTGGTTCCGGAGACCAACGCTCTATCCAGCTGAGCTAATCGCCCCTAATCCAATAAGGTGATTCTTATCATTAATAAGTGTGGAGGTCAACAGCGAACAACTCTCCTGATCCTCCATCAAGGTATTATCTGCTACGTTACCTTCGATCGCTTCTCCCTGTGGCGTATTGTTTATACGCCTCAGTCGGCGCTCCTTGACGCCTTGCATCTAACACCTTGCTGGAGTCCAGGGCTCTAGAAAATCGACTATCATGAGTATATAAAAGGAGGTTGAATGGAGCATTTTTCATGATCTTTCTTATATTCCGGAGAACCGGTAGTGGTCCACTACATTTAAAAAGATCGAGCAGGCTGTGTCAAAGAGGGTTGATTCTGTGATACTTTAACGCATTATTGCTTATTTATTCACAGTTAAAGAATTTTAGATCTGAATGAATTAGTTAATGATAACCTTAAAAAATCTTGACAGTAACAGGTATTTCTGCAAAAATTAAAAAAATAGATTGAAATGTGAAATCGTTAAGCGATTTGTCCAAACACGCCTTGAATGGACTCACCGAACGCGGCATCTTTGATCGGGAGGCGTGTCTGCCGCTCGCAGGCTTGGGTGTGCTATTAGAAGAAAATACTAATTAGTTCAAGTCTACATATTTTAAGGACACGGGTGGTACGCTATGACAGAAAAAGGGGATGACATTATGGGTAGTGAGATTAGTGAAGAGGATCTGTTCGATTTTAAGCTGGATGATCTCTCTTTAGATGATCTGGGCTCTGATGATGCAGAAGCTGAAGAATCTGGGGAAGATATCCTTGAGCTTGTTGACCTTGTTGAAGAAGGGGATAGGGATAAGTTCTCTGAAAACCTTGATGAGGAAATAGTCAAGTTACTGGATGAAGAAGATGAGGAAACGGCTGAAAAGGAAGAAACCGAAATCCAGGTAGAAGAAGTAGTCGTCCAAGAAGAGACTCTGGAGGCCGGGGATTCCCTGAGTATGGCTGATATCCGTTTTGAGATCTCCGAATCCGATCTCCAGGAAAAGGGAGAAGAGACAGAGGGATTACCTGAAGAAAAGGGAATCGTAGAAGAGCCAAAGGCAATGGAAGAACCTGCTGAATCGTCGGGATTTGATCTAGATCTGGACGCAGCGTTTCAGCCTGAAACCGAAAGCGAGGAAACGGGGGCCGGCGAAGAAGATCTTGCCAAGCCCCTAGAAGAGGAGGCCCAGGAGGAAGAGGCGTTAGACCTGGAAACCCTTTTGGAGGAAGAAGAGCCGGCTCCGGAAGAGGAAATAGAAGGTTTCGAGGAAATGGTGAGTGACGCGGATTTTGCAGAACCCGAGCCGCCCGAACTTAAAGAGAGACCGGTTGACCCCGTTGTTGGAATAACCGAAGAGAGGATTGAGGCCACCGTGACAAGAGCCGTTGAAGGAGCGGTAGAGAGGGTCACCAGAGATACTGTGGTCGAAGCGGCAGGCGAAGTATTTTCTGAAGAGAAGATTGA
>CAZFMX010000090.1:0-5417 GCA_964520425.1 uncultured Desulfobacteraceae bacterium | reverse complement strand
CCAGAGATACTGTGGTCGAAGCGGCAGGCGAAGTATTTTCTGAAGAGAAGATTGAAGGTATCGTAACGAAAGCCGTTGAAGGTGCGGTGGGGAGAGTCACCAGAGATACTGTGGTCGAAGCGGCAGGCGAAGTATTTTCTGAAGAGAAGATTGAGGCCACCGTGACAAGAGCCGTTGAAGGTGCGGTGGAGAGAGTCACCAGAGAAACGGTCACGAATGTGGTGGGAGAGATCTTTTCTGAAGAGAAGATTGAGAGTATAGTAACCGGAGTGGTCGAGAGGACTGTGGAGAGAGTCACCAGGGAGGCCGTGGCCCATATCGCTGAAAAGGTCTTTACTGAGGCTATTGATGCCTTGAAACAGAGTCTCGAACCCACGTCGGATTGAAGTTTGAGATAAGATTTCACTTTAATATTCTGAAAATATATGTTTAGTTAAGGGGTTGTATCTACTACAACCCCTTTTTTGTTGAGCTTGAATGAGATTGCAAAGCGGCGTTGTGAGTTTATGGGGATTTTTCAGGATCACCCGAATAGTGAGCAAGCAATGATAGGGTGGTAGATTTTAGTTGGAAACCAAAGGAATGGTGATGAAGTCTTTTCTTCGATTCCAGGCCTCCCAACCTGGTCATTTCAAACAGTTACGGATGGGTGGTGCCTCCCCCCTCCGCTGTTCTTCCCGCTTCTTCGAAGCGGAAAGCCAGGGGATCCCCCATTCCGTATCTGTTTGAAATAACGTAGGCTTCCCGGCAGTCACTCTGAAAAGACCTCATCACCATTCTCCTTGTGCGCAGGCACGTCTTCTTATGATTTGTAGTGATTCATCGGATGAAAGGTTTTTTGATCTATCGAGAATGAGGAGATCCTTGGGAGGCCTGAATCCATGTTTAGTGCATGGGACATGGGAGTCTTTCCTGTAGACTATGATTCCAAAATTCCGGTGGGAAGTAAAATAGAGTTATATTCAGTTGGGAGTTACATGTATGGGGCGAGAGATACTAGCGAAAGGCTATGAACCAAAAGAAGTAGAGAATAAATGGTACCAGTACTGGGAGGAGAATAATCTTTTTCGGGCGGAGAGCAAATCGGAAAAAAAACCTTTTTCCATCGTTATACCACCTCCCAATGTCACAGGGTACCTACATATGGGGCACGCGCTCAACAATACGCTCCAGGATATTCTCTGTCGCTATAAGAGAATGCAGGGGTATAACGTCCTATGGCAGCCAGGCATGGATCACGCGGGTATCGCGACTCAGAATGTAGTGGAGCGAGATCTGGCCTCAAAGGGTATGGATCGTCATCAGGTCGGGCGAGAGAGATTCATTGAATTGGTTTGGGAATGGCGTGAGAAATATGGGGGTGTGATCCTCAACCAGCTTAAGAGACTGGGATGTTCCTGTGACTGGAGCCGGGAACGCTTTACTATGGATGAGGGTCTGACAAGAGCTGTGAAGGAGGTTTTTGTCCAGCTCTATGAAGAAGGCCTTATTTACAGGGGAGACTATATCATCAACTGGTGCCCAAGATGTCATACGGCATTGGCGGATCTTGAAGTAGAACACGAAGATCTGGATAGCTCTCTTTACTACATCCGCTACTTGTTTGAAAACCGAGAGGGTTACTTGCTTATCGCAACGACGCGACCTGAGACCCTTCTTGGAGATTCGGCTGTGGCGGTGAATCCAGAGGACGATCGTTATAAAGACCTCGCAGAGGCTCATGTGACTCTTCCTATCCTAAACAGGTCCCTCCCGATCATTTTCGATTCCTACGTGGACAAAGAGTTTGGCACAGGAGCCCTGAAGATTACACCTGCCCATGACCCCTATGATTTTGATATCGGTAACACCCATGGGCTTGAGAGAATAAAGGTCATAGACGAAGGCGGCAGAATGAATGATCTGGCAGGGCCTTACAAAGGCATGGACAGATTTGAATGTCGGGAAAAAATCCTGAACGATCTACGCGAATCTGACCTCCTTGAAAGGATCGAACCGTATCGTCATGCTGTCGGGCACTGCTACAGGTGCAAAACCATGATTGAGCCGCTTCTCTCCAAACAATGGTTTGTTAGGGTTTCCCCCCTTGCCAAAGAAGCGATCGCTTCTGTTAAGGACGGGAGAACTCGGATTGTTCCTGTCCAATGGGAGAATGTCTTCCACAAATGGATGAATAACATCAAGGACTGGTGTATCTCCAGACAGATTTGGTGGGGTCATCGCATACCGGCCTGGTATTGCGATGAGTGTGGTGAGATCATCGTGGCCCGAGAAACCCCTGAAGCCTGCACAGCCTGTCATAGTGAGAAACTTCATCAAGAGACAGATGTTCTGGATACCTGGTTCAGTTCTGCCCTTTGGCCATTTTCTACCCAGGGTTGGCCTGATACCACTGATGAGTTGAAAACCTTTTATCCAACCTCGGTGTTGGTGACGGCCTTTGACATCCTCTTCTTCTGGGTGGCTAGAATGATGATGATGGGTCTTCATTTCGCAGGTGATGTCCCTTTTGCTGATGTCTATATCCATGCGCTCGTCAGGGACGCGGAAGGCAAGAAGATGAGTAAGTCCAAGGGGAATGTGGTTGATCCGCTCCAGATTCTCGACCGATATGGGACGGATTCCTTCCGATTCACACTGGCTGCCCTTGCCGCGCAAGGACGGGATATCAGGCTTTCCGAAGAGCGGATCGAGGGATACCGACATTTTGTCAATAAGATATGGAACTCAGCGCGTTTCGTCCTAATGAATCTAGATGAGGATACCCAGATTGAAGAAAAGAGTAGTTATTATATCCTTTCGGAGAGATGGATTCTCTCCAGACTGGGTCAAGTCAGCGGAGAAATAGCCAAGGCTTTGGATGACTATCGTTTTAACGACGCGGCCAGTCTTTGCTATCAATTTGTCTGGCATGAATTCTGTGATTGGCACGTGGAAATGGCCAAGCCGGAGTTATCTGGAAAGGATGAAAAGCTAAGGCAATCCACCCAGTCTACTCTTCTAAAGATACTCATGGCAGTCCTGAAACTCACTCATCCCTTCATGCCTTTTGTCACCGAAGAAATCTGGCAGAGACTCCCGGGAAGTCAGGGGAGCATTATGACGGCCAAGTTCCCAGAGGCCTCTGACTTTGTTTTCGATCCTCAGGCTGTGAAAGAAATGGATCTGCTTATGGGTGTTGTTTCAGGAGTGCGCAACATTCGGGGGGAGATGAATATCGGCCCATCTAAGAAGATCGGTATTCTCATAGAAATGCCGGATGAAGAGGACGCCAATGTGATTCGCCAGAACATCGTTCATGTTCAGAATATGGCTAGAGTCGACTCTGTTGAGATCGGTTCCAGCATACCCAAGCCCAAGGCCTCTGCAACCGCAGTGTTTGGCAAGAATCAGGTCCATGTGTTACTCAAAGGCTTATTGGACTATGATGAGGAAAGCAAGAGATTGAAGAAAGAGATCAGGAGAGTTGAAAAGGACATGGATGTTCTAGATAGAAAGCTGTCTAATCAAAGTTTCCTGAGTAATGCCCCTCCTGAGATTGTGGGAGATGTCAGAAAAAAAGTTGAATTGTTAGTGGTTAAACTGGAGAAGTTAAACCAAAACTTGAACTTTTTTCAGTCCATAATTGATAACTGATTGACCAGGAGATGAAATCGTACCGAAGTCGCTGTTTCATGAGGTGAGTCATGGTAACGTATGCCATCGAGTTTGAGGATGTCTGGTTTTCCTATGAGAAATCCATAGTTCTCCAAGAGGTGAGTTTTTCCCTTGAACAGGGAGAATTTCTGGGAATTATCGGCCCTAATGGGGGCGGAAAGACCACTCTTTTAAAACTCATGTTAGGGATATTAAAGCCTGACAGAGGGCGCATACATATTCTGGGACAGGCACCCCACGATGCCAGCCATCGGGTGGGATATGTCCCTCAGGGGACGGATTTCAACCGGAATTTCCCAGTCTCTGTCTTGGATGTGGCCCTAATGGGGAGGATGAGTACATCCCGCATTGGACGGAGATACTCCAGGGAAGATCGGGAAAAGGTGAGGGATGTTCTTGAAAAAGTGGGTATGTGGGATTATCGAGACAGACCCATTGGAAAGCTTTCCGGGGGGCAGAGACAACGAGTCTTTATTGCAAGAGCACTGGCCACCAATCCTGAAATCCTTTTTCTTGACGAGCCTACAGCCAGCGTCGATTCCGAATTTCAGACAGACCTCTATGATTTCCTCAAAGATCTAAACAAGGAGGTAACGATAGTGGTCATTAGCCATGATATCGGAATCATCTCCGCCCATATGAAATCCATAGCGTGCGTGAACAACAGGTTTATCTTTCACTCAGGGGCTGAGATTACACAAGAGATGCTGGATATGGCCTACCAATGTCCAGTAGATTTAATTGCACATGGTCTGCCACACCGTGTACTGCACAGTCATCAGGAGGAGTGACGTGTGGGAGGTGCTACAATTTGAATTCATGAGAAATGCCTTATTGGCCGGGATTCTTGTCAGTATTACGTGTGGTATTATCGGCACGCTTGTTGTTGTGAACAGAATCGTCTTCATATCCGGAGGAATCGCCCATGCCGCCTATGGAGGTATTGGAGTGGCATTCTATATGGGCTTCCCACCTTTTCTTGGCGCTGCTTTATTCTCCTTTGCCGTTTCAATGATCATGGGCGTTGCTAGTTTGAGAGACAAACATAGAGTAGATGCCATCATTGGTGTGATGTGGGCCATTGGCATGGCGCTGGGCATCATACTCATAGACCTCACGCCAGGCTATAATGTGGATCTTATGAGTTATCTTTTTGGGAGTATCCTGACTGTGGTAACGATGGATATCTGGTTCATGATATCTCTCAACATGATCCTCCTTCTGATTGTTTTCATATTCTACAAGGAATTCCTCGCCGTGTCCTATGATGAGGAATTCTCTTTTGTGATGGGCATTCCCGTGCGGTCACTCTACTTTCTCCTGCTTGGCATGATAGCGTTATCTGTGGTCATGATCATTAAAATAGTCGGCATTATCCTTGTCATTGCCCTGATTTCAATCCCTCCTTACATTGCGGAAAAATACACGACATCTCTTGGTAAGATGATGATACTCTCCTCCATACTGGGTATACTCTTTACTTTAATAGGGCTATGGCTGTCCTATAACTTTGACCTCACTTCCGGCGCCACGATCATCTTGGTGGCCGGGGTGGGCTTTTTTATATCCCTGGCATCTGATTTCCTCAGGCACCCTTCAATTGAATCACCCTCTTAGTGTATCTCAAGGGAGTGTTGATCGAGGGACAAAAGCTATTCTTTCGTTCCGAGGCTCCCGGCCTGGTCTTTTCTGTGACTTATCTGCGAGGGAAACTTGCCCCCTCCGCTGTTCTTCCCGTCTCTTCGAGGCGGGAAGCCAGG
>CAZFMX010000089.1:0-12224 GCA_964520425.1 uncultured Desulfobacteraceae bacterium | reverse complement strand
ATTCACCACCATTTCTCCAGAGGTCGTGGAACGGCACCATAATTTTGCATATTATAAAGCAGCCCCACGAACAATGTACCCACAGCGACGGGCATTCCTTGTGCCTGTCCACCGAACGTTGTCCTCTTTGGGGGCGGTTACGGGCTCAGGCGTCTTTTGGGTGGTGGAACTGAAAAGAGACCCCCATGTCCCCAACGAATCTATGCAGCAGATACTTCTTGTTCAAGTTAATTCTGGGACACGACATAGGCCAAATAAATATAAAAAAAACATCGCCCGCTATGCAGGGAATGCCTTTTTGTTTTTCGTTTTTATCCCAACCGGTGTCCGGTCATAAATGAGAAAGTTTTCGCAAGGTCAAGGCGGGAGAGGATCCTAACCCTCCCGATTTTCATCGGGACAGCCAGGAATACCTTGAAGTATTTCGAGGATTAGAATTCGAGCTCAACGCATCTTGCCCCGTCATAGCCTTTGGCGGAGGCGGAAGCCTTCGGCGATGTCGGAAGATTGCGGAAAATAGCCATTTATGGATGGGCACTAACCAACGGATGGTTTGGACGCCTGCAGATTTGTAATGAACTGGTCGACCAGATGGTCGTTGTCTTTTTCGGTGATGTTTTGTGAGAGCTTTTCTCTGGCCATGGACAAAGCCATATCGACCATCTCTTCTGATATCTCCCGCCGGGCAGCAATGATTCTGTTTTCGGACCAGGCTTCGGCATCCCGAATCATCTTTTCTGCCAGTGACTTTCCCTGCCGAATGATCTTCTCCTTTTCTCTCTCACCCATTTCAAGAATACTGCTTCGGATCTCTTCAATGATTCGGTCGATATCCTTTATCTGCTCAGCCTCGGCATCCCTTTGTGATTGAACTCCTTGTTTCTTGTCCGTCAGTTCATTGATATGTTGTTCAACACTCTCCCTCTCAGATCGAAGAAAATTCATTAGGGGTTTCTTGGCATATTTGACAAAGAGAAAGACCAGTATTCCGAAATTGACAAAGAGCATGACATTGTCCCAGATCTTTCGTCCAACCGACGCCTCTTCCAACGCAAAGGCATCAAATGCAAGAAGCAAGACAAAGATCAGACCTGCAAAAAAAAGGAGGTTTGCTCTAAAGATCGGTTTCACGGCTAGATCCTCCTCTCAATAAGCTTTTCAACAATGTCATCGGACAAGACTAGGGCCTGATCTTTCAGAAAGGATCTCTGGTTCTCCTTTTCCGTCTCAGCCCTGGCCTCACCCTCACCCCTGATGGATGACGCCTCATTCCTGGATTGATCCATATACTCATTAGCTTGGATATTCCCTGCCTGTTTAAGTTGATCACTCTTCGAAAACGCGTCTTTTCTGGCGTCTGTCTGCAGTTGAGAAAAACGCCTCTTTAGCTCCTCTGTCTCCTGTTCAAGGGCCAGAATTTCATTTTCTGTTTCTTGAAAGAACTGAGATCTATTCTGTACCACCTTCATAATGGGTCGAATCAAGAGACGATTCAGAAAGAAGAGGGTGATCAGAAAGAGAATGATCTGGGCAACCAGGGTTGCATTAATGCTTATCATGCCTTAAAACCTTGTAAAATCAATTAGACTACAAAGAGCAGCAGTAGCGCGATAACGAGAGAATAAATCCCTGTGGATTCGGAAACAGCCTGCCCCACCAACATCGTCCTTGTCAATAACCCGGCTTCCTCGGGTTTCCGGCCGATGGCTTCGCAAGCCTTGCCTGCGGCAAAACCTTCACCAACGCCAGGTCCGATAGCCCCTAGACCCATGCAGATACCGGCACCCAATAAAGCAAGTCCTCTGATAAGATCAGCTCCACTAATGTCCATAATACCTTCCTCCTGATAGTTCCTTCAGATTTCAAACAAATTTGTTCACATCACTACAATAAGCAGCAGTGCTATAATCAGGGAATAGATCCCCGTCGATTCGGCGACCGCCATTCCAACCAGCATGGTTCTACTCAATATGCCCGACTCCTCGGGCTTTCTCGAAATCCAACGGAGAGCCAAAGATGCGGTAATCCCTTCTCCCAAACCAGGACCGATTCCCCCAAAACCCATGCAGACACCGGCGCCCAAAAGCCCCATTGAGGCGGTCAGGGTATGACTTTCTTCAAACCCGTAGAAGAGAAGCATCAGACTGATCAAAAAGCCGTAAACGGCCGTTGACTCCGTCACGCCAAGTCCCACAAGCAGCATCCGGTTGGTCGTGGAATAGGTTTCATGGTGACGCGCGACCCCTTCTACGGCCTGCGTGGTCGCGATTCCTTCACCAATGGCCGGGCCTATGGCGGAAAGACCGGTTGAAAGACCGGCTCCCAGCACGGCAGCCCAGCCAGGGTATAAGGGGATTGCGCTTAGATCAAGAAAGAGGAGCAGAAAAGCAATGACCATCCCGAAAATCGCGGGGGTCTGGCAGACTGACGAGCCGATGAGCATGGTCGTCAGGATCCTGTTGCTGTTGGCCGGTTGCCGGACGATACCGGTACAGGCTTTCCCTGCGGCAAGCCCTGCTCCGATTCCGGATCCGATGGCAGCGAGCCCCATGGAGAGGCCCGCCCCGAGGCATGCCCAGACCTTCAATGGAGGCTGCCCTGAGGCGTTGCCGAAAAGGATGAGTATGGCGACCACAAGGGCAAATATGGCCGCAGACTCGGCAATGGCCTGACCCACGAGCATGTTTTTAATGACCTCGACGGACTTTTCCGGCCTCCTGGCGAGGCCCTCATTGGCCATCCCTGCCGCATAACCTTCGCCCAGGCCGGCTCCGATGGCCCCAAACCCCATAGCGAGTCCACTACTCAAAAACAGCGAAGCCTGAACATAATCGATTGTCTCAAACATGTGTCTATTTAACCTGCAAAGAAATGTAGACCAGGGTCAACATCGTGAACACGAATGCCTGGATGCTCCCTACAAACAGACCGAAAAACATGACCAGAACCGGGGGCAGAACAAGACTGTACACCAGATTGGAGACGACCAGAATGATGATGGCCCCCCCCATGATATTTCCATAGAGACGAAAAGAGATGGATACGACCTTGGCCAACTCACCGATGACATTAAGCGGCGCCATGAAGAAAAAGGGTTCAAAATATTCCTTGAGATAGCCGCCAAAACCTTTGGTCCTGATTCCGGAATAGTGCGCAATGGCGGCACCCAGGATCGCCAGTCCGAGAGGTGTATTGAGATCTTTCGTCGGTTCGCCTAGTTTTGGAATAATGCCCAGCCAATTGCTGAACACCACAAATAGAAAAACACTGAAGACAAGAGGAAAGTATGTCTTCGCCTTCTCTTCATCCAGAGTATCTTTGGTAAGGTCATAGAACAGATTAACCAGCAATTCGCCGATGACCTGAACGGAATGGGGAATGATGTTGATCTTTCGCGTGGCAAGAAGACTGAAAACCAGCAGAAGCCCCATCACGATCAGGGTCATGGTGATGGTCTCCACATTAAAGACAAAATCATACCCGAAAAGCTGATATGTTATTTGTTGTATGTCGGTAAGTTCTTCCATATGTCTATCCCTTAAAAAGGGGTTACCCTCTCCCCCTTAGAAGGGGTCCAATGAGAAAATAACTAACCAATGTGGTGATCTGAATCGCAAAAATGCCTATCACCACTGCCACAAAATTGATTGAGGGCAATTTTATTCCGATAATCAAAGGAACGGCCAACAAGACGTATCTGCCCAGAATAGAGCTAAATCCAATCATTCCCGCCTTGGCCCTGGATTTGAATAGGGTCATGGGGAGGGTCTGTCCCAGTAGAATAAAATTGATCACACTAAAAACAGCGCCTAAGACCAAGCCCTTGGCAAAGGCTGTCTGCTGAAAAAGGAGACATATGGCCGCTATAGCCGTGGCATAGGTGATTGACCAGGTCCAGATCTTTTTAGGGGTTATTTCAAGATCCTTACTTGGGCTGGTCATGCTCTGTCTTCTTCTTTTCCTCTTGCCCAAGGGCTTTCATTATATCACGGTAAACCGTATAACCCCCACCCGCGATCCCCAGTAAGATAAAAATGGTAATAAAGAGGCCCTTGGTGTGGAGCCATTTGTCCAAATAATAGCCGATGGCAAAGCAAAACAGGATCGACCCCGCCATGGTCAAACCCAATTGGGAAACCAGGGTCAGATCATCGGCCCATTTGCCCGATTTAAAAAGCTTAAGACGCTTGATATCAAAACTCGTTTCTAGTGTTGTGTCCCAGAAATACCTTCCATAATTTTAGCCGGTTCTATGACATGTTGGGGGTATGGGGGCCTCTTTTCAGTTCCACCACCATCTATCCAGAGGTCGTGGAACGGCACCATAATTTTGCATATTATGAAGCAGCCCCACGAACAATGTACCCACAGCGATGGGCATTCCTTGTGCCTGTCCACCGAACTCTGTCCTCTTTGGGGGCAGTAACAGGCTTGGGTGTCTTTTGGGTGATGGAATTGAAAAGAGACCCCCATACCCCCTTACTAGGTTAATTCATAATAGGCAAAATACAACTATTATGTGGCGCTCATCTATAATCTAAGCGAAGGCTTCTGTCAAGGACAAAACCTCCCGTTCAAAATGCTTGAAAGGAAGCCTTTTTCGTACAAAACCTCATGAAATCTCTATTAATTCACCTCCATTTGGGAGGTCTTTTTCTTGATAGCCGAATTCGGTCAGCATCCTAATGGCGCCTTCCGTTTCAGGTTTCCACCCCATTTTTGCGCCTCGAAACTTGGTAGCCAGCTGATAGTCCACAATGGGAGAAAGAACTCCCATGGCCAGGAAGTTTGGTTGAGCAGAGGGGTTGCCTGTGGGGCCTTGCTCACTGGCCCAAAGGGCATCCACCAGGCAGAGCTGCTGACGTGGAAAAAGGACTCTGCCGGTTTTCTTGTCCATCTCACCCAATATCTCAGGGGTCCGGTTAATGGCGTAGAGATAGTCCGCCTTTGATTCGCCACTGTGGGCTGCTCTGGGGGAGAAAGTCCCAAAATGATTCTTCATGGTCATGGTGAATCCGCCGAACTGAGAAGAATGTCCCTTGCACACGGAGATATTGATGAGGATATCAACAGATCCGTTGACAAGGTGTTTGAGACATTCGGCCTTCTCCGTGCCATTCCTCCATGGGGTTGGAACCGGTGTCGGGATTGTACTGCCCCCCCATGTGTTCTCGATTCGACACCCCTCTGGAAGTCCTTTAAAAGGCGTATCCTTACTTAGGCTCGCTCCATGGCAGGCATCGTAGATATGGATATTGCTCGCCGTTATGCCAAGGATATCGGTTAGTGTATAACAGATCTTTGACATGACGGCACTACGTGTATGCTGCTGCGCGATATGATTGGTCTTGATGGCAACAATGGTATCGCTCCAGGATTTCCTGGGAGGCTTCAGGAATATCGCGCGCCATGCTTCACCGGGGTCCCCTGTTTCGACCAGGCCGCAGGCCAGCTTGTCTATGTTTTCCCACACCCTGTCCTTTGCGACCACCTTTTCTTGATCAACCCACGGAGATGCGGGAACCTGATCCACGGTCATGGAAGAATCGGAAAGACTGACAACCCTGAGATTGTCTATGTTCGGGTGAGTGACGATCTTGTTTGCAGGCAGTATCGCCTGTTGGGTCGTCTCATTTTCACACGAAAGAAGAGATGGCAGCGCGATTACTCCCGTTCCCATCACCATGCTATTTTTCATGAATCGTCTTCTACTGATTTTTTTCATACCACTCTCCCCTGTTGACTCTTTTCATGCTGTCTTTGAACGGGTCTCAAATAGCGTCGATCTTTGATCCAAATTCTCAAATGTCTCCTCGATTGTTTCTAAAGACGGAATTGCTCGAAAGATGCCATTCCCCCTCTCAACAGCCTGTCCGTCCGCGGTAGCTGGCTACCTGTCCTCCACAATAGTTTGCTATGAACGGCGGGCTAATGACCTCCTCTTTTTTCTATCTCAGGAAGGTGTTTTCGGTAAAGGCCTCTGAATTGGTGATAGCTCATTCCCAGACTATGGGCAGCCTTTCTTTGATTGTATTTCGCCTCATCCAAGGCTGTGGTCAGTCTGGCAATGGTCAGTTCATAAAGCGCCTCTTTTAAAGGGAGGGTCATCAGTTCGGGCTTCCGCGAATCCGTGCTTCTGGAAGGAGAAGAGTCTTCAACCTGTGAAGGTCTATGGCGTTGGGGTCGATGAAACACATCAAAAACAACCTCGGTGATCAGGGGAGCCTCAGATCGGTAGACGGCTCGTTCCACCAGATTCTTCAACTCCCGGATATTTCCGGGCCACTGATATTCCTCCAATGCCGCCATAGCCTCATCGCTGAATTGAGGTGTCTCTTCTCGGTTCAGCTCATAGGCCATTCTCGCGGAAAAATGATGGACCAGAAGGGGGATATCCCCTTTTCTCTCACTTAGAGGCGGTAAGACAAGGACTTCAAAAGAGAGCCGATCAAGGAGATCCTGCATGAACCTCCCCTCCCGTGTCAGAGCAAGGAGATCCGCATTGGTGGCTGCCACAATTCTCACATCCGCTTCAATACTCTCCGAACTCCCCACCCGCTCAAAAACGCCGTATTCCACTACACGGAGTATTTTTTCCTGGACTTCCATGGGGATATTGCCGATTTCGTCCAGGAAAAGAGTTCCCTGATCCGCGGTTTCAAACCTCCCGGTCCGGCGCTTTTCAGCCCCTGTAAAGGCACCCCTCTCATAACCGAAGAGCTCGGATTCAATAAGGGTTGGGTTGAGGGCCGCGCAATTGAGGGCCACGAGAGGCCCCTGCCAGCGCTTGGAGAGATAATGAAGACGAGAGGCGGCAAGCTCCTTTCCTGTTCCCCGTTCTCCTATGAGAAGCACAGGTCGGTCTATGGGAGCTACCAAAGAGAGACGCTCCTGAAAAGCCAGGAAGGCCTCTGACTGACCCAAGGCTTCATCCACTGCCACCGACGGCTTTGTAGTTACACTTTGACCTGAATTTCTCCCTCTCCGGTTCATGGCAAAACCTGTTATCTGTTAGCGGTTTTTGCTAATTATCGGTCTTTTCTACCATATCCCTATTTTGGTGTCAAGCATGTATCTGGTTGTTATTTCAAATATTTTTTAAAACAGGGCTAATGGCATGAATCATGAAAGATGTTTGATGAAGGAAATGGGATAGTTTGTATAACATCCGAAAAGACTCTTTGTGAAACCCAAAGAGCGAACAAGAAACAAGGGAGGTTGGTTATGGGAATCTTTACACGGTTTCGTGACATTGTCGGTTCAAATATCAACGCCATGCTGGATAAGGCTGAAGATCCGGAAAAAATGCTCAAGTTGATGATCCATGAAATGGAAGATACTCTGGTGGAGATCAAGGCATCCTGTGCCGGAGTCATGGCCTCCGGGAAAAAGATCGAGCGTGAGATGGAAGGGGCTGAGTCTCGCGCCGGTTACTGGGAAGAGAAGGCCGCCTTAGCCGTGAGAAAAGGAAGAGACGATCTGGCACGGGAGGCGCTGATTGAAAAGAGGAGATTCAGAGAGAAAGCAGAGGCCCTTCAGAGAGAACTCAAGGAGCATCATGCCCTAGTGAACCAGTATCAGGAGGAAATAGCCCAGCTGGATGATAAACTGGGGGCTGCCCGCGAAAAGCAGCGCACACTTGTCCAGCGCCATATTCATGCGCAACGCAAGAGACAGGCCGAAGAGGAGATCCGTAGAGCAAATCAATCTGAAGCCATGCACCGGTTTGAGAGATACGAAAACCGAATTGATAGAATGGAGGCTGAAGCAGATCTGGTGAACTATGGTCGTAGATCAACCCTAGAAGAAGACATTGCCTCTCTTGAAGAGGACGAAGAACTGCAGAAAGAACTTGAGGCCCTAAAGGCTTCTTCAGCAAAAGAGGATAAGAAAGAGGCGTAGGACGAGGTCTCGTTGGGTGGACGGCAAGGCTGAAGAGATCGACAGACCAGACAACGGAAATGATTTGAAAGATTGCTGAAAAATTGCTATGTTAACGGTCTGTTAATACTCACGGAATCAGAATATCACTACGCCATTCCATAATAAAGAGGATTTGCCGCCCAAACGGAGTATGACCCCATAGAATCGATTTCAACTCGCCGGCGTTTCACTCGCCTAACCCCACTTGGAAGGAGGACCATGAGAGAAGCAAAGTCTGACAAACTCGTCTTACCGGTATTTGTACTTTGTCTGTTGCTGGGGGGATTTGGGGTTCACAGGTTCTATGTCGGGAAAATCGGGACCGGGATTCTGATGCTTTTGACCTTTGGCGGGCTTGGTATCTGGGTCCTCGTTGATCTGATCATCATTCTATGCGGGGAATTCACGGATAAGCACGGGAATAAGATCAAACAATGGACCGGTGAACAGCTGAGCACGGATGAAACCCGCATAATTCAGGAACTCAACCAAGGGGCTTTTCGAATGGAAGAGCGCATCGAGGCCCTTGAGACCATTATCCTTGATCGCGAAAGGAAGAACAGGGTGTAATCAGGCAATTCTGAAACAGGCTCCATGATCGTAAGCGCTTTTGATCCGGAGCGTGGAGGCAACGCAGACATGGAAGAATTCATGGGACTAATGATTGGGCTTGTGGCCGTACTGCTCATATTTGGCGGCCCCATCTTTCTCATCGCCCTGGCGATACTTAAGGGCGGTAAGACGAAAAAGGGCCAAAGTATGGAAGCGGACGAGGCCAGAAAGGCTCAGGAGATCTATCAGGGTATTACTCGAATGGAGGAGCGTATCGAGGCCCTTGAAACAATCATTCTCGAACACGAAAAGAAGAGGTGAATACGATGAGACGATTCCATGAGAGATTTGATAATCGCAGGCTCTACCGATCCCGAAACGGTAAATTATTGGGGGTTTGCCGGGGCATCGCAGAGTATTTGGATCTTTCTGTTTCCGGAACTCGGGTTATCGTGATCATTCTCCTTTTTGTCAGCGGATTTTGGCCCATTGTCGTCCTCTATTTTGTGGCGGGTCTGCTCATGAAGCCGGAGCCGGTTATCCCTTTTGATCGAAACGGTGATGAAGAATTCTATAACTCCTATATCCACTCCAAAGCCGGCGGGATTGACCGCCTGAGAAGACACTACGAGACCCTTGAGCGTCGATTGCAGAGGCTGGAACATACCGTGACTTCCAAAGAGTTTGACTGGGATGATCGGCTGAATACCTGAGCTAGGCTAGGCTACAGCATTCAAGAAATCCTCAAGACTCTGTGCATCCTCTATGTTATAGATCTTGGCCTCTGTGTCACGAGGCAAAATCTTCTTCACAAGACCGGTCAAGACCTTTTTAGGGCCCACTTCCATGAAAGTATCAACACCGCTTGATACCATATTCAGGATGATATCGTACCACTTAACAGGGCTTATAAGTTGCTTGGCCATAAGCTCCTTGATCTCTTGGGGACCGGTCTCGCTCTTGGCCGTCGTATTAAAAAGAATCATTGTTTGAGGGGGCGAGAAAGGAATGTCTTTCATAAACTGACGGAAATCCTCCACAGCCTTTTCCATCAATAGGCAGTGCCAAGCCCCGCTTACTTTCAGCGGGATTGCCTTCCCCCCATTTTTCTTGACCATCTCGACGGCTTTGGAAAGGGGCCCCTGCTCGCCCGTGATGACGATCTGCTCGGCCGTATTGTGATTGGCTACGGCTAACACTCCAGAGTCTCCGGCTTTTGCCACGATCTCTTCGACATCTTCAACACTCATGCCAAGGATTGCCGCCATGGTTCCCGGGTTTGAAAGGGCCTCCCTGTGCATCAATTCACCCCGCTTCTTGACTAACTTCAGGGCATCATAATCAGACAGAGACTCGGCTGCAGTAAGAGCACTGTATTCACCTAAGCTATGCCCTGCTGAGACCATGGGTTGAATTCCCGATTTTCTGAGCACGCTAAGACAGGCCAGGTTAACCGCGGTAATTGCAGGCTGAAGGTTGACCGTGAGGGTCAATTCCTCCAAGGGCCCTTCAAAGCAGAGCTTTGACATGGGTTTGTTGCAGACATCATCCACTTGATTGAATACTTCTTTTGCCTCCGAGAAGTGCTCGGCCATATCCTTTCCCATGCCAATAAACTGGGAACCCTGGCCCGGGAAAAGGAAAGCTGTTTTTTGGGACATAGGATACACCTCTTCTAAGGTACACAACTCATAAAACCACGCCAAAGGCGAGTCTCGATTCCCTAATATGTTAGGTCCATCCGGTTAATGAGTACGTGATAATATAAGGTTAACCCTCAGTTGAAAAGGGAGAGAATGGTGATGAAATCTTTTCTTCGGTTCCGAGTCTCCCGGCCTGGTCATTTCAAACAGTTTCGGACGGGTGATGCCTCCCCCCTCCGCTGTTCCCCTCGACTTCGCTCGGGGCCAGGGGGTCCCCCATTCCGTAACTGTTTGAAATAACGTAGGCCTCCCGACAGTCACTCCGAAAAGACCTCATTACCATTCTCTTCGCTTCCGGGGGTATCTTTCAAAAATTCGTACTTATTAACCAGATGAACCATATGTTATGAGACTTCTATACAGTTTATGGGGATTTTGTACAACTAAAAGGTGGACAGACCATTCTGACTTCGCCCGCTTCTGCGGGAGGTCAGGGAAGGGAACGCTGTGTTTGATTTCTATTCTTGCTGGGGTTCTCCCATCTTCTTCCGGAAAAGCTCGTCAAGAGCAATATCATATTCTCTTGAACCGGGGGAGAGAGACTTATTGTGAGAAAGCTGTTCGATAAGCTCCTTTTCCGTTCTTTCGAATTTCATGTTAATCTGTGTAATCACACGATTCACGATCTTATAGATCTCCTGGTCCGTTCCATACACATCAATCACTGAAGGATCATTCAGAAGGACTTCCAGAATATATTGGGTCATATATAAGGAGATGGGATTGGCGTGAGGTACAAGATCACGGATGGGGGCAATAAAGTATTTCATGTCGAACTCACTGCTTCTCAGGGCGGTCTTTAGCCCTTTTAACAGAAGTTGAGACACAGTTGCCGCATTGTCCGTCTCAACGATCTTTTCCATAAGCAGGGCTTGAGAGAGTTGCGTATGGATTTCAGGCAGTTTGAATCTGAAGAATCTATCCCTCTTGAAGGCTTCCTGCTGTTCCTTCCTCTCCAGTCTGTTAATGAGTTTATCCTGAACCCTTCCAGTGTCAAAATTCTTCATGGTCTATTGGTTTCCCAGCCTCTCTTTAATCCTTATCCTTCCTGTCATTGGACGAAGATGCATCTTTTTTCGGTTTATCTTTGGTTACTTCATCTGTTTTTTTGCTAGTTGAACTCTCATCCGAGTTTTCCTTGGTCGTCGCATTTCCACTGTGTCCCGACGAATAATCGGTCACATACCATCCCGATCCCTTTAGATGAAATGAGTTCTGAGACATCACTTTCTTCATCTTTCCGGAGCATAGTTTACATTTAGTCAAAGGCGGATCAGAGAATTTCTGCAAGACCTCTGTCAGTTCTCCGCATTTTGTGCATTCATATTCATAGATTGGCATGCTTCTTCACCTCGTAAGTTCGTTCATCACGACATGGGCATCTCGCACATCCTGTGATTCTGGTATGAGTGAAGGACATAGTCCATTCTTGGAAAAGAAAGCCCCTTCAAAATCTCAAAAGTTGTTGAATGAACGATCTTCTCTTCCTTTTCTCTCCTGTTATCTGAAACGTCAAACCGTTGAGAAAAATTACAGAATCGGACGATATGGACCAGTTCGTGGACAAACACATAAATGAGCAAGGGCAATAGCTGGAGGTTCTGGTCTTTATGTAATGCTTCCAGAATTTGATCATCGTGAAGACAGATGAAATAGCAATCGTGTTCCCTGGATTTAGATTCAAAATCACTAACCACGCTCGTGCCCTTTTTCAGCAGGGCAAAGGCGCGGGGGCGAGTTTCATCGGTTTCCAAATCCTTAAGGGTCTTTACGTCATAGCGGTGTCTTTTCCATTGCCCCAATGAGAATTGGTAAAAGTCTCCTGTTCTCTCCTCTGCAATGCCGAGAGCGTCGCTCATGGTTGTAATATATTCGCCTTGAAAAGACTGCAAATCCATCTGAGTCAGTTCCGTTTTGGCAAATGTTTTAATGTGAAGATAAGGATATTTAAAGAAATGTCAATACAGAATCTGTGGTGGCGGTGACTGGATTCGAACCAGTGACTCTGCGGATATGAGCCGCATGCTCTGACCGACTGAGCTACAC
>CAZFMX010000088.1:0-12418 GCA_964520425.1 uncultured Desulfobacteraceae bacterium | reverse complement strand
TTCGGCTTTAGACCCGTGGCTTTGCGTCCCCGCCTTTAGACGGGTTTGCCCTTTCTGATAGTGAAATAGTGTAAAGGATTAGTTCAACTCTATTCTTTTTCTACTGCAATCACCATGATATAAATAAAATAGGAGTCACCTCGAATAAGGTGAGAGTTCTCCTGATAGTGATATTTTTTGCAATCAGTATGCCATGAGTGACTTTTCATGGCATATTCTTACAGCCGCGACATTGATCAGGAATTACCCCTATATTCGGGAAGATATGATTTCTCTTTTTGGGCGAAAAGGATTCAAAGACATATTTTTTTATGAGAGATCGTCTTCCAGGTATCATATCTGTATGTTTAGAATCATACGCTATATAAAAGGATACCTTTTAGGGGTTTAATCACCGTCTCAATATATCAAGCCCCCTTGGCCACTGATTCTTAAACCAATCCTTTCAGGATTTGATCGTTGTTATCTCATCTAACGCTCTTTTTTCTTGACTCTTTGTAGCAATTACACTAACTTCCAGGATAGAAACTCTTCTACCATTCCTCTAACCTCCATCTGGAAGTTTTGTCATGGGGAAAAATCTCAAAGTGTGCCTACTTTGCTCCTGACAGGATATCTCTTGACCTGTCGGGAGCCTTAATCATCATATCGAAAAAGCCAATCCCATTTTGAAATGCTGACAGAACCCTATGGGTCTTGGCCGTTTCTCTTCCCTCTAATCCGAGGTCGATTCGCCAAGAAAGGAGGCTTAAAATGATTGGAATGGATTTTATGAGCTTTCTCATTCTGTTGATTATCAGTCTTGTTGTCTCATTGATTTTACACTTTGGCTTTAAGTATTACGTCGTGCCCGGATTCTGCTCTTTTTTGTCCAAAGTCTTTATTGGGTGGATCGGTGCATGGTTAGGTTCTCCCGTATTTGGTTATTGGTGGGAGGGCTTAAACTATAAGCAAGTCTATATTGTCCCGGCCATTCTGGGTTGTTTATTGCTCCTGATTTGTATTGTGGACTGCGTCAAGACTTGTTCAAGCACTAGGAGTGGGTGATTGTGGGAACATCCCTTTATATGTGACATATATGCTTGACATAAACCTCCTGTATGGACTGCAGGAGGTTTTTTTATATGGCAAGGACATTTTGATAAGCCAGGACAATGATCTTTCGACACAAACCGTTCATTAAAGAATCATTTGAAAGCCAAAATCCATCATCAAATTTGTTGACAGGCAATGATAATAGAGAATTTTGGGTAATCCCTGGGCACCAGCAAGGTGTTAGATGCAAGGCGCTGAGGAGCGCCGACTGAAGCGTATAAGCAATACGCTGCAAGGAGAAGCGACCGAAGGCAACATAGCAGATGACATCTTGATGGTGGATCAGGAGAAAAGCTTAATGATAGCCTATTAGGAAGAGATGATGTATCATATTGTCGTGACCTGCGATCATCCGTTGAGGCGAAGGAGAGAATTATGAGAATCATACTATTTGTTCTTGCCGTCTTTGCTTTCATAGGGGGGGCTGCAATTTTGACCAGAGCGAACAGCGCAGCCCACGAAATTGAGGGACTTATTCTCTTTGTTATTTTTGCCGTTTTCTTATCAGGAGCGGGTATTGTGGAGGCCATCAATCTGCTCAAGAAAGAAATGAGCTCCAATAAACTCTAATTCAAAGTACGCCACTTGAGATACAGTCATTTACCAAACAAAAGGACGTCCTTTATTTTTACATTGGACAAACCTAGATATTGAGCGAATTGAGATAGTCGCCCATCATATTCACCCATGATATGGTTCGAGTTGATCCAAAGTCTTTTTGCTCTCATTCTAAATAGGAAGACCGATTAGTAGACATCTTCAGACCTGCCTGAATCAAGGTTCAGAGGAATAGATAACAACAAATAAAGGCGATGAAGGATTTCTATATCAGATTTGAAGAGAAAAGACGTTATAACATACCGTTCGGTATCCTATTCATAGATTTTGACCATTTCAAAAAGTTTAATGACACCTATGGACATAATGTGGGCGATGATGTGTTAAAATTTGTCGCGAATACCTTTGTCGCTAATACCAGGTCGTTTGACCTTTATGGACGCTAGGGAGGTGAAGAGTTTATCGGCATCATACGGAATATCAACAGCCCTGAGCTTGAACGTCTAGGGAACAGGGTTCGTTTACTAGTAGAGCAGTCATACATTATTCATGACAACAAAAAGCTGCACGTCACGGTTTCAATCGGAGCCACGGTTGTCAAAAATAATGACACGATGGACAGCCTCATGAAGAGAGCTGATACGTTAATGTATAAAAGCAAGGTAGCGGGGAAAAATCGTTTAACAATGGGTTGAACAGCATAATGTCTTGAGGACGCTCTCTGCCTTGATGAAACAGTGCCTTTTTTCTTAAAAGAAATGTGGGAGACAGAACATGAATAAGAAGATCGTCATTCTTATCCTTCCAGTATTGTTGATTCTCTCGACTCAGGCCTGCGGTCGTTCGATTATCTCAGGGCGGATCGTAGACGCGGAGACCGAACAGCCTATTAAGGGAGCTGCAATATATGTCCTATGGACAAAACAGGAATTATGGCCGCCAGGGCTAGCCGAGGAAGTACGTTATGAGCAATCGGAAACCCTCACGGATTCCGAAAGTCGCTTTAAGATTCCCAAATAATACAGCCCATTTAAGAATGGTGAAATGATCGTCTACAAGAACGGATATGTCTGCTGGAGCAATAGTTGGATATTTCCTGGGTGGAAGGAAAGGAAAGGGTTTAAACTGAAAAACAAGATGGTAATTGGTCTGGAAAGGTTTAAGGAAGAGTATTCTAAAGAGGAGCATGCCCACTTTACCCTCAATCTCTCGCCAGGCAGTAACGGGGAGTTTATTAGGGCTACCAAGACGGAAAGCGAAATAAGGCGGAACTATTTACGAAAAATGATGAAAGAATCGGAGGAAAAGAAATGAAGAAAATGTGAGAGGGTATGTTGATAGGTTTTTGATTTGAAACAACGAATATCAATGTGAATCTTTTTTGAAAGGTAGCACACCCACATGGCAAAAAGATCCTTCCCTCTGTCCAAGGTCTACGGCCTGCTCGAGCCGGGGCCGGTCGTCATGGTCACCACCGCGAGCCGCGGGCGCTCAAATATCATGACCATGTCCTGGCACACCGTGATGGAATTCGAGCCGCCGCTGGTCGGTTGCATCATCAGCAATCGCGGCTATTCATTCGGCCTGTTGAAGGCCACCAAGGAATGTGTCATCAATATTCCTACAAAGGATATAGCTGAAAAGGTCGTGGGTTGCGGCAATGTCACCGGCGCGAAGATAGACAAGTTCGAGAGGTTCGGTCTCACACCGAAGCCTGCTTCACAGGTCGGAGCGCCCCTGATCGAGGAATGCTATGTCAATCTCGAGTGCCGGGTAGCCGACAAAAAGATGGTAGCCGAGTATTGTTTTTTCATCCTTGAAGTCGTCAAGGCATGGATTGACCCCGCGGTAAAAAACCCGCGGACGCTTCATCATCTCGGAAAAGGGAATTTCATGGTTGCCGGCGAAAGGATCAAGCTGAAGTCCAGGATGAAATAGGCTATGCTGGCGGGTATTGATGCTTTATTGCTTGTTCTTCACATCGTCCCTTCAAAAGAGATAACTCTCCGTAACACCAGGTGATAATGGGAAGAGACTTCCCGGTTTCAGGGTTGACGCAGTATCTGTAGGCAAAATTCTTTTCAAACTCCATGCAGATCTTTCTCCTCCCTTCGAGAAAGTATTCGCACTCATCATTGGCGCAATAGAGCATATCATGTCCCCAACCCGTATAAGGTGAGGGCTCCCACACGGTCATTTCTTCTCCACAGTGTGGACAGGATTGTTCAGATTCTTCCATTCGTCACACCTCCTCACGGTCTATGATCTTATTATCAAAATAAGGAGGTGTTTCTCGATGTCAATACATACCCTTGGCATCCCGAAAAAACAGGGTTTCTCAGTTGCCGATTCCTGAGTATATGAAACAGTGATCCAGAAGTATTATCTCGAATCAACAGCCCTCAATTCTCCTTGCGGCCTCATCGAACTTCTTGGCTATCAGATTTTCAAATTCCTTTCCCAAAAACGACCGGTTCTGCATCAGGTATTCCTTTGTCCCTTCCCAATAGTTCTTGAGGTCTTGGAGGTTAGGGATTGTTTCAATCAATTCGTTAATCTCGTTCAATTTCTCTCTTCTTAACTGGTCTTTTCTCACTTCGTATAGATCGCTTAATCCGTACATCTGACTCTCTGTGAATCCTATTTCCAGGGCCTGATCGGTAAGATCAGAGTAAAGGTTGTGGATCTCTCTTAGATCTTTAAGTAACGCCAGTTGCTGCTTGGCTTGCTCCAGCAGAAGTCCTGTGATTTCCTTGAGTCTCTTGTCATAGGCCTCCTCCATTTCTATTTCATAGTCTTCGGTTTGGAAAGGATATTTTCTCAGGGCGCTCAGGCTATAATGATAGTAGTTCTTGAGGTGTTCCACGTCCGTAATCGTATCCATATAAGATATCTTCTGAGAGATGTTGAAACGGTCCTTATAATCTATGGTGAGTATCTTTTGGGATTCATTCCTTTTCATTATAAGACCTGTTTTTGCTTTGAAGAAATGATTGAGGTGAGACTTGCTGTCCCACAGCTTTTCTACAGACACGTGGGCCAGTAAGTCATTCAGGGCCTCATAACGCTTTTCGATCTTCCCTGCCAAATCCAAAAAGTTGAGGCAAACAGCACCTTCATTTGGATTGATTCTCTGTGCTCCCATCAGGCTGATCAGAAGAAGCTTGATCATGTTGCTATCATTGAGATAGATGCCTACTTTTTCAAAACCAAAAATACGGATCTCGTCGGTAAGCAGATGCTCTAAAATGAAATCTCCAACCATTTTGGGGAAACTCAGGAAAGCGTTGTAGATCCGATGTGCCTCAAAGAGCTGCTTTTCAAAAGAGCCGTAACCTATGCCGGAATAGATCCTTTTCTTATAGATATAATTGAGGGGGACTTTGACGATCAATTTGGCCAGGTCAGTGAATTCCACGTACCTTACGGCTCGCAACCTTAAAATCCTGTCTATGGCATAGATCCTCTTTCCTTCCCTGAGAAGGCGGTCCCCTTCTATTTCCGTTTGATCCCACTTCCATGACTCCAGGTATTCCGTTGGGGTCATTTTTCCCGGTAGCCCTTCCCGGCGGTATATCTCAAGAGCATCGAATAGCTTTCCCCTACGAATATAGACCTCTCTGTAATGATCTTCGAAGGTCGTCTCTCCCTCCATAATTCTGTGACATACAGTCCTGAGTTGAAAGAGACGTTTCGCCAGATCTTCCTGCATCAGACCTTCCTGCATGGCAGAGAACATGACGAACGAGCTGACAAAAATGGCATCAAACAGATCCTTATCCTCGTAACCGATGATCTCCTGAATGGCATAGATAGAGAACTCTCCCCTGATCATATGGTGAAGGAGATCGTGGTATCTGATGAGGATCCCCAGGTATTCCTGTGTCTTTGTCTCCATATGGTATTTCGAAGGGAGTTTCTCTTTCTCTAAAAGCACTCTCCCTGCCTGGGCATGATCGGCCGAGTGGATCTCATCCTTGTACTTTTCCCTGAGTTGGGGGGCTAGACCCAGGTCATGAAAGATGAAGGACTTGATCAAGGCGTCAAGAAGGGGTCGGTTGCGACCAATGTTGTGGATCAAGTTCTCCAAGGTCTCTATCTGGAATTCGTTAAGACCTATGGTGCCCGAAGTCAGGGGTCCGAACTCCTTTTGTGCCAAACGGTGCAATAGCTGACTATCCTGAAACCGCCCCCTATCCCCTCTCACCAAGGCCTCAATTTTTCTTGTGCTGGTCAGGGTTTGGTCTAAGACGGAAGATTTGGTGTAGAGTTCAGTCGGCAGTCTTGCGTTCTGAAGGACTCTCAATTCGGGGATAACAAAAAAGAGAAGGGATGGACTGTGACGATGAAGCAGGTCAAGGTCTGTATAGATATTCTCAGGTTGGAAAATGACTTTGAGAAAGTTGGCTCTGAGATTCTCCCTGAGATCCTCAGCTTTCTTAAACCACCTTTCATCTCTGGCAGGGAGAGAAAAGGCTGAATCCTTCTGAGAAATGAGCCGTAAATGACTCTGGCAAAAGCTCTCCAGGTTGGCAAAAAGGCCTTCCAGAGCCCTCAGGTCTTCAGTGGGGAGATGAGATATCATGTAACCGGCATATTGCTGGTTTAAAGATTCCAGTTTTTGGATATTCGCGTCCATATCGATGTAGGCAATTTCCAAAGCCTTTGCCCTTTGATCCAGCCTCAACTGGAAGCCGGTCCCCAAAATAAACAAGGTTTGACTTTCATAGAGATGATCCCCGAGTCCTTTCAGTGTGACCAGATCGAGGTATTTGATATTGATGGCCCTTGCCTCTTCTTCCACCTTCCTGACACGGACATCTATCTCCGACGGATCTACGTCGGCCAGAATGGGGTTAAAGTTGACGACTTCGCCGCGAACCACATGGACAGTGATCCACAAAAGCACAAATGCGAGTTCACTATCCATTTTCTCAAATAGATGGCCTGTGCCGTATAATTCCACGTTAAAGAGTTTTCTATAAAAAATGGATAACCGCAGAGGATCATCTTTCAAGAACCTGTGTTCAAAGCGTTCTATGATATTCGTGAGTTTAATGACATCCTCTATCCTGACCAGCTTATTCGTATCAAAGTCAGCCAGGGACTCTTTCTCCATTTCCCCTTTGTCCTTGAGCTCAGACCAATGGTCGATAAACTCAAAGTGATTCGTCATTTTCAGTATTTTTCGAATGATTTCGTTATGGATTCCACCGATGGAACTGATCTTCGCATCCAATAGGAGGTCCCAATCCGTATCAGGATAGGTCACTACCCTGACCAAAGAATCGAATAGTTCAAGGAGGGCCCTCAATTGCCCTTGGTTCAGGTCGCTTCTCTGGGAGGCCACGGTCTCGGCCAGACTCATAAGGCGACAGTACTTCAGGAGGTTAACCCTCTTCAACTGGTCATAGGTTCTGGCCAGATCCGACACAGGATTGAGGGCCTTTTCATTCACTTTTCCAGACAATATGCGCCCCATGGCAGTATGACCCACAAGGATAAGAAAGATCTCCTTTAACTCGCCGTAATTGAAACCATAATAGGGAAAGACCTCCAAAGCCTGCAGCACCTTTGTCTCAGGCCCCTCAACTCGGTCGGGATTTAGATAGGCCTCCATCTCTTCCAGACGATTCATTTTGGCCATGAGACTTAGGACATGATTCACAGCGGGGAACCTTCTCTTCTTGTCCTCCAAGGGCTGTCTAAACCGATCGATATAAATTTCCGGTATCCCGCTGTAGTGTTTCTCCTTTATCATTTTGAGGACGGACAACGTCCGCTTCAAGAAATCAAAGGAATCGCGATAGTCTGCCAGAAGAGACAAGGAACAGCCGGCAAGTCTAGATTCCTCAATGTCTTTTTTCAGTTCGCCAAAGGTGGTTTCCAAGGGTCTTCTTTGACCGAGATAAACCATCATATATTCAAGAGAATATCCTTTAACGGAGAATCTTCTTTCTCTCTCGACCTTTACTGAATCCGGGAGTAGAGGTTTCAGTAGAATTTCATTGAAATAAAACGAAAGGAGTCGGGGCCACACCTTCTCCTGATCGTAGGCGGACTGATCGGTAAGGGGAAAATCGAGATAAGGCAACTGCTCCATTTCCTCGATGGACCATGTTTCCAAGTCCCGGTTACCCAATAATCCGTCTATGACCTCTTGCTCCACATAGAGATCCCGAAGGTATTTTTGCAGATCAAATACGTTAATCCTGAGAGATTTGTCATTTATCCGATACCTTTTCCGGGTCTTAAAGATATGACTGAACAGGGTGAACTGCTTCTTCTCCTGAATCGTCATAAAGGTCAATTCAGCCGATTTGTTCGTTCTTAAGGGATGCTTGTGAGCGATCATGAGAATTTCGCCATCCGGTTTTAGGATCCTATGCACCTTCCCAAAGACGTAAACGGCATAATGCTCCAGTTGCTCTCTTGTAAGTTTTTCGGTGGGACAAGGAATAAACTTTTCCGTAAAAATGATATCCTGAATATCTGCAGGGAGAATAACCAGATCAAACGGGTCTGTGAACTGACGAAGTTTGTGTATCGTATCAATGAGGACAAACTGGTGTTCTTTGAAGCGGATAGAGAGTTCATTAATGAGCAGATCGTCGTTACGGGTCAACAGGCCGATATGTTGGCTCTCCTTTAGGTGCCTCACACGATAGATGTTGATAATCCTGCTTATTTCATCCGCCTTGCTCTTGAGGGTGGCGAGAGAGCTCAACACAAGGTGATGAGGGATCAGATAGTAAGGCTGCCCCTGGTCCGTAAACCTGATCAGGAGCCCGATATTTTTGTATATCCTATTGATTTTTTTGTAATTTCTTTTGATTTCTTCAGGGCTCTCAAGGGAGATGGATTGAATCAGATCCATCTCCTTGGGACTCAGTCGATTATGGGCTTCAAAGAGACCGAATCCATAGGCATTCCCCCCAAAACGACTGGGAAAGTAGGAAGGGTGTTTCTGGGCTGCGAACGTGCCGGGGGGAATATCTGAAGGGTTGATGCCTAACGCCTCGAATTCCTGAGGTTTGATACGTTTGAAAGGATCTTCTCGCCAGAAGGTTTCTGTGGGGGTCATGGTGTTCGATTAGCGGGAATGAAGCTTATTAGTCATTATTTTCTCATGCCGCCACCAGGCTATGAAGTCGCAGCTGTGCATTTTCAATGTCTTAAATCTTTCCCGACTATCAAAATCTAATGTGATTTTCTTATCCATGTCAAGAACCAATGATAACTAAGGATTTTGAGAAATCCCCGGACACCTGTAAGTCTCTCCGAGAGGTCTTGACACCCAACATAGCCGCATGCTAATAGATACCCTCTTTCTGGAAATGGCTGATTCGACCAATCTCAGGATCACATGCCCGTCCCACAACCGCAGGACGCAAAAGAATGTGAGGAATGTGGCATCTTACGGTTATAATCTCCCCGTTGTCCGGTTTATAATAAACCTGGATCTTCGACTTAGCCTTGAAAAACAGTCCGTTTCCGGATGGAGACAAGTTATCATTCATAGAACGCACTATGAAAATTTTGGTAAGAAGGGAAGGTGGTTGTTGTGAATATCATTGTTTGTCTGAAGCAGGTACCCGATACGGAAACACAGATTAGAATCGCGCCGAATGGAAGATCCATTGCACAGGAAGACATCAAGTGGATTATGAACCCCTATGACGAATTCGGTGTGGAAGAGGCCCTCAAGCTAAAAGAGAAATTTGGCGGTGAGGTGACGGTGGTGGGCGCGGGCCCCAAAAGGGTGACCGAATCTATACGCACGGCCCTAGCCATGGGGGCGGATAAGGGGATTTTGATCAATGATCCGGCTCTTGAGGGAAGCGACTCCCTGGGAACGGCAAAGGCCCTGGCGACTGTTATCAAGAACCTTGAGTATGATTTGATCTTCACCGGTCAACGAGGCGTTGATGATGACTTAGGCCTTGTGGGGGCTACCCTAGCGGAATTTTTGGATATTCCCGTCTTGTCGGTCATCACTAAGGTGGACGTTGCCGAGGACGGTAAGTCTGTCCGAGTCCACAGGCCGGTGGAAGGACAGACCTTGGTGATCGAATCCGATTTACCCGTCCTGATCACCACACAGAAAGGCTTGAATGAGCCCCGATACGCCTCTCTACCTGGTATTATGAAGGCCAAGAAGAAACCGTTTGATGAAAAGACACTGGCTGATTTGGGTCTGAATGCAGCAGAGTTTGGCGAAGGCGCGAGAAAAATTCAGATTCTCGAGCTGATCCCACCTCCTCAAAGAGAAGCGGGAAGAATAGTTGAAGGTGAAACGCCTGAGGGCAAGGCTAAAGAGTTGGCCAGACTGCTCCATGAAGAGGCCAAGGTGATCTAACACACTCACATGCGGTCCTTCCCTCTTTCGTTCTAATAAGAGAGGAAGGCGTATGAGAGTGCACGAATACATATATATCAGATAGAAGGAGATAGAAAATGCCAAACGGAGTAATGGTAATCGCCGAACAGAGAGACGGTGATATTCGAAAAGTCTCTTACGAAATAGTCAGTGAAGGAAGACGTCTTGCCGACTCGCTAGGACAGGTTGTCACAGCGGTCCTGCTGGGCTCTGGTGTCAAAGACAAGGCCGCCACATTAGGTCACTATGGCGCAGATAGAGTTCTAGTGGCCGATGATCCACGGCTTGAAAACTATACGACAGATGCCTACGTCGCTGTCATTGCTGAAATGGTCAAGGCGAATGATCCTGCCATCCTATTATTGGGCGGCTCAGCACAAGGAAAGGATTTGTCTGCACGCCTCTCAGCCCGACTTGGCGTGGGCACGGCACAGGATTGCACGGCTTTTTCCCTTGAGAGCGATAATCTGGTGGCCCTCAGACCCATCTACGCGGGAAAGGCCTATGCCAGGGTCAGTTTTGTCGATAGCTGGCCCCAGATGGCCGTAGCAAGACCCAACGTGATGGCTATGAATGAGCCGGATACCTCCAAATCCCCTGAGATTGTCGATGCCTCTTTCAGTCTGGACGACAGCGTCTTAAAAACTCGGGTCATCGAATTCATTAGGGACGAAAGCGGTAAAGTCGACCTTACTGAGGCAGATATCATTGTCTCGGGAGGCCGTGGTATGAAGGGACCCGAGGGTTACGGAATCCTTGAAGAACTGGCCAATGTCCTTGGCGCCAGTGTGGGTGCATCCCGTTCAGCAGTAGATGCAGGGTGGAGACCACACTCAGACCAGGTCGGACAGACGGGGAAAGTGGTTTCGCCAAACTTGTATATCGCTTGTGGGATATCAGGGGCTATTCAGCACTTGGCCGGCATGAGCACCTCAAAGGTCATCGTGGCCATCAACAAGGATGCGGAAGCTCCCATATTCCAGAAAGCGGACTATGGCGTGGTGGATGATCTTTTCAATGTCATCCCGACATTCACCGAAGAAGTCAAAAAGATAGCGTAGACCGTTCGTGATTGAAGGTTCGCTTCAATCCGAACTGACTTTGATCAGTGATTCGACGTAACAGAGGGGCAAGGGGATCTGTGGCGTAGATGTAATGATGTGAGTTAATTCTGAGACACGACACTAGGCTTCCCTTGCTCGATGCTGAATACCTATCATTAGGGTACACAATGGAATATAAAAGGGCGGGTCGCAGATCCGCCCTATTGCGATTCGGGTCGTAGGGGTAAAAGATAGTTACAGGAGTTCCAGAAATCCTTCCAAAGAGAGATCTTCTAATTCTTTACGCTCTTCCTCTTCACTCACGGGCTGATTAACAAGCCCTTCCTCTGAAACCGAATCAATCATCTTTTTGACGGACTCCTCATCCCGTTTCTCCAGCCAGCATTCAACCAGGGTGACAGGGGCCTTGATCTCATCCAACTCTCGCCATAACGCACGCGCAATCCGACGCGAGTCGCCGGTTGCCAAATTGGGAGAAGCAAAGTATCTGTCCAACAAGACCGCTACGGGAGTGTGAATCTCCTTTTCAATAAGCCTCTGAAGTTTCTCCAAATAGGCAAAAGCGTAGGCCTCCCTCGAGATCTCCCCTTCAAAGGAAGTCTCTTCTATCAAGACGCCGTATTTCAGACGGCACCTCTGAATCCCCCTTAGAGGTTCAGGAATCCACACCTTGTATTGGGATTTATCCACTGCCTCTTCACCCGGAACAATCTGGAAATCACTGCTCTCCATTTCAGGAACCACGGAATCCTGGGGACCATCTAGAGTCTGAATTTTTGTACCAGGCTTTAGGGGATGGAAGACGCCGTTCTGCGTGATATAGCCGATTTCGTGATGGCCACACAGGGGGCATCCCCTTGATATAACGATACCTTCTGATGACATTTCATTTTCTCCTTTCAAAAGGGCGTCGGCATCTGACATTCTGCCGGGGTGATCATCTATCATGGCTCAATGGGTGAGGAATAGTCAACAAGGTCGTTATTCGCTATAGAACACCTTTTCATAAGAGCAAATGAAAAGTATAAAATCCTATTATGTTGGGGGGTCGTTTGGTTTTCATATCTATCATTTGGGTTATCTCTTTGAATTTGCAGTGTTTAGTTGATAGAGGTCTGGAGCGGCGCTTTAGATCTTGATGATGAGCATGGGAATTATTTGATTGACAATCCTAGGGATTCTTATAAATTAGGCCCTACAGTATCCTGCCTGGAGTGTTCTTCCACATGGGTGATGTCTCTTTGTCGGAATCCAGACATATTGGCGGTGTAGCTCAGTCGGTCAGAGCATGCGGCTCATATCCGCAGAGTCACTGGTTCGA
>CAZFMX010000087.1:0-12586 GCA_964520425.1 uncultured Desulfobacteraceae bacterium | reverse complement strand
TAGTCACAGACCATCCTTCTCGCCATATCAGAGGCTGTTTCAATATCATTCCCCGCCCCCGTGGTCTGGATGTTCAGCACAATCTCTTCTGCGGCTCTCCCTCCCATTCCCTTACATATGTTGTTCAACAGGTACTCTTTATCGTAAGTGTGCTTTTCATCTATCGGGAGAAACTGGGTCAAGCCAAGGGCCCGACCCCGAGGGATGATGGTTACTTTGTGGATGGGATCTGTCTTTGGAAGAAGCCTTCCCACAAGGGCATGACCCGCTTCGTGATAGGCGGTGATTTTCTTCTCATCCTCACTGATGATCATACTCTTACGCTCGGTACCCATCATGACCTTGTCCTTGGAGTCTTCAAGCTCAACCATATCTACGCATTCTTTTTCTCGCCGTGCAGCCAAGAGTGCCGCCTCATTCACCATATTCTCAATGTCGGCGCCAGTAAATCCCGGAGTTCCTCTCGCGAGTACAGAGAGATCGACACCATTTCCCAGGATCGTTTTTTTGACATGAACCTTGAAAATCTGCTCCCTTCCCTTGATATCCGGAACAGGTACGACCACTTGTCTATCGAACCGCCCGGGTCTCAACAGAGCGGGGTCAAGGACATCGGGTCTGTTGGTTGCGGAGATAAGGATAACACCTTCATTGGACTCAAATCCGTCCATTTCCACAAGAAGCTGATTCAAAGTCTGCTCTCTCTCATCATGTCCTCCTCCAAGTCCGGCCCCGCGATGGCGACCCACTGCGTCAATCTCATCCATGAATATGATGCATGGCGCGTTTTTTTTGCCTTGGAGAAAAAGGTCTCTGACTCTGGAGGCGCCTACGCCTACAAACATTTCCACAAAATCCGACCCGCTGATACTGAAAAAAGGGACACCTGCCTCACCCGCGATGGCCCTCGCCAGAAGGGTTTTGCCTGTACCCGGGGCCCCCACCAGGAGTACCCCCTTGGGAATTCTCCCACCAAGACGAGTAAATTTTTTAGGATCACGTAAGAAATCAATGGTCTCCTGTAGTTCTTCTTTGGCCTCATCAATGCCCGCCACATCGTCAAAGGTAATCTTCTGCTGAGATTCCGTCATGAGCCTTGCACGGCTCTTTCCGAAAGAGAGGGCCTTTCCTCCACCTGACTGCATCTGGCGCATAAAAAAGACCCAGACGCCGATCAGTAAAAGTACGGGAAACATGGATAAAAAGATTTGAAACCAGGGCGAATCTTCCTGAGGCTCCTCCACGAACTTCACACCACTGCTCCTCAACAACGGCATCAGTTCAGGGTCCTCCGCCGGCGCGTAAGTTTTAAAATCCCCTTGTGTGGATCTCCCTGCGATGTTTTGGCCCTTTTTCGTCACAGACATGACGTTTCCATTTTCCACCATGTTCCAGAATTCACTATAGCCGATATTCTCCCTGCCTGTATCGGTTTGATGGAACACATTAAGCAGCATAAGCATCATCAAACCGATAACCAACCAGAGGGCAAGATTCTTGTAAAATGGATTCAATTGATTAAAACCTCCTACAAATTAGATAAACATCAAAAAAATTAGTGGCCTCTTATTATAATTATATATTCAAAAAAATCCATAATGTTCTTCAAAAATGTGTCCAAAGGATTTATGGATTCGATAAACCAGGTGAATACACATGCCGGCCTATCGAGCTATCGAAAGGACTTGAAGCTTTTCAGTACAGGAATCCCTATCTTGTGAGTCCACCATTTGGTGGAAGCCACAGAAAACCGCATGGCAATTTTATTGCTTGATATATTTGGATTATTGGGTTAATTCTTCATTTCAATACACTCTTTATTTGGAGCCTCAGATGGACAATTTATTCACCGTAGAAGGAGTCAAAAAGACCATTTTCGGGGCAGGATCCCTTTGTCAGATCGGAGAAGAATGTAAGGCATTAAGAGCCACCAGGGCGCTCCTGGTAATGGACAAGGCCTTGTCATGCTCAGACATCTGCTCACAGGTGCAGGAAGTGCTTAAGAAGAACAGAGTAAAGGGCATCCTCTATTCAGAAGTAACCCCCGAGCCATCCCCAACCATTGCTGATAATGGCGCTCTATTAGCCAGAACAGAGAAAGTGGGCTGTGTCATTGGCGTGGGCGGAGGCAGCACCATGGATGTCGCCAAAGCCATCTCCGTTTTGGCAAAGAACGATGGAAAAGCTGTAGACTACATCGGTCTCGGTCTTGTGAAGAAAGCGGGATTGCCTTCGATCATGGTACCAACCACTGCGGGCACCGGGAGTGAAGTGACCTTTACCGCTGTGTTCACCATGCGGGATACAAAGACCAAAGGTGGAATCAACAGCCCATACCTCTACCCCCATACCGCTATTCTTGACCCGGAACTGACCTTGGGACTTCCCCCTGAAGTGACCGCTTATACGGGTATGGACGCTTTGACCCATGCCATTGAGTCTTTTACGTCTCTTCGAGCCCACTTCATTAGTGAACCGATTTCTATGGAGGCCATCGATATCATCGCTTCGAGCTTGAGAGGAGCTGTATTCAATGGCAAGGACTATGCTTTTCGAGAAGGTATGATGCAGGGAAGTTATCTGGCTGGTTTGGGACTTGCCATGGCAGGTGTCGGTGCGGTCCACGCCTTGGCGTATCCTCTTGGAGCCCTGTTTGATATTCCCCACGGGATTGCAAACGCCGTGATGCTCCCCTATGTACTCGAATACAATTATCCGGGGAATTTAGACAAATTCGCCATGATCACCATGGCTATGGGTGAAGCAGATGAGTTTTCAACTGATCGAGAGACCGCAGCCTCTGCGGCAGATACCGTCTTTCAACTCTCTGCCGATATAGGCATACCCCAGAGCCTCAGAGATTTGAACATCCCGGAAGAGAAGATTCCCGAGATGGCGGAGGGCGCTATGAAGGTGGCCGTCCCCATGGCCAACAATCCGCGCCCCATGACGATCTCCGTGGTTGAGGATATATATAGGGAAGCGTTTGAGGGGAGATAGGAAGAGGTCGTGGAACGGCCGTTCGACAGACCCACGGTCCTGCCCTCGGCCATGAGCTCCGACCGAATGGAGCAACGTCGAAGGATACTTCATTTTTGCATATATGACAGCAGCCCTAGTGAAAAGGTCGGTTTAATTGACAGACCTCGTATGTGCCTGTCCGGAGAGCCTTTCATCCCGAAGATGGTGGCGTTAACGACAAAGGAGTCTTTTGGGTTTGAACTTGAAAAGAGAACGCCAGACTTCTGGATCCGACAAAGATCAAAGGAAACCTGCATATCAATCGAGTCTGACAAATATGTCAAATCAAGCGATTATGTCTACCATAGACCGTTCTTAGATTTTTCTTGGACGACAATGATCATATGATGGTTTGTAAACAATCAGTGACAGATGATACCCTGAAAGGAGCCACCTATGCCTGGATTTGAGATCATCGGAAAAGAGGAAGAAAAAGAGATCCTGGATGTGCTTTCACGGAAAATGCTCTTCCGGTATGAATTTGATAAACAACGTGAAGGCATATACAAAGTAGAGCAATTTGAAAAAGAATTCGCCGCTTATTGTGGAACAAAACATGCCTTGGCCGTCTCCTCGGGTACAGCCGCCCTCAGGGTTGCCCTGACCGCCCTCGGAATCTCTCCTGGAGATGAGGTTATCACCCAGGGATTTACATTTGTCGCCACATGGGAGGCGATCCTGGACGCCGGTGCCATTCCCGTGTTTGCGGAAATCGATGACACACTCTGCCTTGACCCTGACGATTTGACCAACAAAATAACGCCCCGGACCAAAGCTATCATCCCTGTGCACATGTGTGGATCCCAGGCCCGCATCAATGAAATCACGAATATTGCCGGAAAGAACCGGATACCGGTCATTGAAGATACCGCTCAATCCTGTGGAGGCAAACTCAATGGGAAAGCCCTAGGCTCTTTCGGAAGCATGGGCATCTTTTCCTTTGATTCCGTGAAAACCATGACCACGGGAGAAGGCGGCATGATCATCACTAACGACAGGGATCTCTACATCAAGGCATCGGAGTATCATGACCATGGCCACGACCATAATCCAAACGTTGGCAGAGGTCTTGAGAAACGGAGCTTCATGGGATTTAACTACCGTATGATGGAACTCCAGGGGGCCCTTGGCCTGGCTCAATTGAGAAAGCTCGACGACGTCATTCTAGCCCGTCAGAAAGAAAACAAGATGCGCCTCAAAGAGGCCCTCTCAAAGATTGACCAGGTCACCTTTAGACATATCCCCGATCCTGATGGAGATTCAGCGACCTTCCTTATCTTCTCTCTGCCCACACCTGAAAAGGCCGTTGCGTTTAACAAGGTCATGTCTGATGAAGGTGCCGGGGCTGTGTACTGGTACAATAACTATTGGCACTATTACACAGAGTGGGAGCATCTACTTGAAGGGAAAAGCCTCTCGCGAACAGGCCATCCATTCAAGACTGCATCTGGTGAAGTCCGGTGTGAGTATTCGAGTGATGCACTGCCAAGGACCGCAGAACTCTTATCACGCGCTCTGACCATTCAGATCACGATCAACATGGATGAGCAAATACCCAAGATCATAGGCGCAATAGAAAAGGCCTCTAAAGTTATTGACCATTGATCATTATTCATTTGTCATCTGTCATTGAATATTGGTCGTTCTGCATTGTTCATTGAATGCTGATTGGAGTCATATTTGATCGCAAGAATGGCAAAACACCGTAAGGATGAAGAGTTAGCAGAGAGATTATTGGATTTCTCTGTCCGAAGCATAAGACTTTGCATTGCCTTGCATAAGGATAGCGTCGGTATTCATGTTGGGAATCAATTGTTAAAGTGCGGGACTTCCCCTGGAGCCAACTATGAAGAAGCGAGAGGGGCTGAGTCCAAGGCTGACTTCATTCACAAACTCGGAATTGTTCTGAAGGAGTTAAAGGAATCCAGATATTGGCTTAAAGTCATCCTTCGTACTTCATTGTTAAAACCCGATAAAGTGACACCACTCCATGACGAGTGTGAAGAACTGGTAGCTATAATGGCAAAAAGCATTTCAACCGCCAGGAAGCCAAAGCAAATCATGAAGTGATAGATAGTGAATGATGTCGAAAAATTTCTAATCTATGATGTTGAATGATAAATGACAAATGCTAGATGATAGATGAAAAATGAAAATCGCCCTCTGCCAAATAAATCCCATTATCGGTGATTTTGACCTCAACTCATCCTTGATCATGGAAGCCGTTGACAAGGCCAAGACAGAAGGCTGCTCTTTGGCTATCTTCCCGGAACTCTCCCTTTTGGGATACCCTCCTAAGGATCTCCTGGAAAAGCCGGCTTTTATTGATGAGAACCTAAACCGTTTGGAACATCTCGCGGCCAAGATCAAGGACATCCAGATCCTGTGTGGGTTTGTGGACAAAAACACGCGAAAGACGGGAAAACCCCTGATCAACAGTGCTGCATGGATCAAGGATGGACATATGATGGGTAAAGGGGGAAAGCGACTCCTTCCAACATACGATGTCTTTGACGAGTCCCGTTACTTTGAGCCTGCTCAAGAAAGCCTGGTCATAGAGCTGGAAGGCAAACGGTTTGGTGTGACCATCTGTGAAGATACGTGGAACTTCGGGGATTTCGAAGGGGTCCCTTTTTATGAACAAAATCCTGTTTCTGATCTCATGGATCAACACGTGGATATCCTCATCAACATGTCCGCGTCTCCCTATACACTGGGCAAAGCACTTCTGCGGATGAATATGCTGAAAAATATTTCATCCCAATATAAAGTTCCCACGGTCTACTGCAACCAGGTAGGAGGGAATGACGATCTCCTTTTTGACGGCCTCAGCATGGTGGTGGATAAGGAAGCAAGACCCATCTTAATCGGCAAAGAATTCGAACCTGATCTACTCATTTGGAATACCGAACAAGAGTATGATGTCTTGAATGACTCGTGGTGGGCTGAAGAGACCTCGTTATTAAAAGGCCTTATCATGGGGACAAGGGACTATGCCCTAAAGTGTGGATTCAAGAAGGCCCTTGTCGGCTTAAGCGGCGGCATTGATTCCTCTCTGGTGGCCGTTATTGCCCAGACGGCGCTGGGAGCAGAGAATGTCATAGGCGTGAGTATGCCTTCCCCTTTCACTTCTGATATGAGCAAGGAAGACGCTAGAGCCCTGGCTGCCAATCTCGGGATACATTTCAATGAAATCCCGATCCACGATATATACCAGAGTTATAAGACTTCCCTGGCGCCTTCGTTTAGTGGATTAGAAGAGGATGTAACCGAAGAGAATATCCAGGCTCGAATTCGTGGAAATCTACTCATGGCCCTTTCCAATAAGTTCAAAGCCCTGTTACTTACCACAGGCAATAAGTCGGAAGTGGCCATGGGGTATTGCACTCTGTATGGGGATATGAGCGGTGGTCTGGCCGTGATATCTGATGTTCCGAAAACCATGTGCTATCGTCTTGCACGTCATATCAACAGGGATATAGAAATCATTCCGGATCGAATTCTCACGAGGCCACCATCCGCAGAGCTCAAACCGGATCAAACGGATCAGGATACTCTTCCACCTTACGATATATTGGATAATATTTTGGAAGCAGCTGTGGAAAAGAATCTACCGTTTGACGATATTGTTGCCTTGGGACATAAACCTGATGTAGTCAGGGACGTCCTCAGACGTATGGTGGTCAGTGAATACAAACGCCGTCAGGCTCCGCCGGGCCTCAAAGTCACCACCAAGGCATTCGGATACGGCCGACGCTATCCCATTGCACGTGGCAAACAGATCTTTTAATGTGGGGGGTATTTCTGCCTAAGAATAATCTAGAGATGGTTTTCTTTGGACATAGCCAAAACCCGTCATCAAATTCCCGTGTTTGTTTACTCAAAATAGGGAATAAAACCCTGGGCATCAGTAAGGTGTTAGATGCAAGGCGCCGAGGCGCGCCGACTGAGGCGTATAATTAATACGCCACAAGGGAGACGCGATCGAAGGCAACGCAGCAGATGACGCCTTAATGGTGGATCTGGGAGAAATGTTTTATCGAACTACTACAAAGGAGAGGACCAAGACATGCGTTCCAATAAGCTTAAGAAGAGTGTTGAAACCTTGCCGCACAGAGCCCTGCTTATGTCTGCAGGACTAAAAGAGCAGGACCTTGATCCGGAGAAGCCCTTTATCGGTGTAGCCAACAGCTACAACGATATCATTCCGGGTCACATCCACTTGAACGAACTGACCCTGGAAGTCAAAAGAGGTATCAGAGATGCCGGAGGCATCCCATTTGAATGGGGAGTACCAGGTGTCTGCGACGGCATTGCCATGTCCGTCGAAATGCGGGCCAGTCTTCCGAGCAGGGAACACATTGCTGACAATATTGAGATCATGACTCTTTCTCACTCATTGGATGGGTGGGTTGGAGTCACGAACTGCGACAAGATTACACCGGGAATGCTTATGGCCGCTGCCCGTCTTAACCTGCCGGCCCTGATGCTTACCGGCGGCCCCATGAAGTGCAATATTGTCGATGGAGAGAAATACCATCCAATCCAGGGGTTCGGCATGGTGGGACGAGTCAAGTCCGGAAAGATGACGGAAGAAGAAGCTGAAAAGCTGCTCCCTCGCATGGTCTGTGGAGCAGGATCGTGTGTGGGGCTCTACACGGCCAATACCATGGCTGTTGTGACCGAGGTCTTGGGCATGTCACTCAAGAGATGTGCCACAACATTGGCTATCCACCCACTTAAAAAAGAGCAGGCTTATGAGTCCGGGAGAAAGATTGTGCAATTGGTCAAGAAAGATCTCAGGCCCAAGGACATCATGACCATGAATGCCTTTATAAACGCCATTCGAGTGGATATGGCTATGGGCGGTTCCACGAACACGGTACTCCACATTCCAGCCATCGCCAGAGAAGCCGGCATTGATATAGGCGTGGATCTCTTCGACAAGATTTCACGGGAGACGCCGAATATATGCTCCATCATCCCTGCGGGACAGGCTGAGATGGCTGACATCGATACCGCAGGAGGCATTCCCGCTATTCTTAACCGCCTCGAAGACATGATAAAAGAATCACCCACAATAAATGGTGTATCGATAAAGAAGATCGCAAAGCAAGGAAGGGTCACGGATGATGAGGTGATCAGAACCATAGAGAATCCATACCGTTCTGAGGGCGGAATCGCCGTACTCAAAGGGAATATTGCGAATAGCAGCATTATCAAACAGACCGCTGTGTCAGAGGAGATGATGAAACATTCAGGACCGGCAAGAGTCTTCTACACTGAACAGGAGTTACTCGATGCCATCGAAGCGCAAAAGATCTCCGAAGGGGATGTGGTTGTCCTCCCCTTTCAGGGTCCTGCCGGCGCACCGGGCATGCCTGAGATGTTGACCCCTACAGACGCCATCAAAGGCGCCGGGTATGAAAGAGTTGCCCTGATCACAGATGGCCGGTTCTCCGGGGCTACCACAGGCCCATGCATCGGACACGCGGAAATGGAGGCATACAACGGTGGAGCCATCGGAGCCATAAGAGATGGCGATATAGTGGAGATCGATATCCCCGATAGAAGCTTAAACGTCAAATTGAGTGACGAAGAGATCGAACAAAGGCTAAAGACAACCCAGTCCCCCCAGAGAGACCTCACCCCGATATTGCGATCTTATCGGGAGAAATTCACTGGAGTCAACTGTTACGGAAAACCTTCCCTATAACGCCAGTTGAGTCTGAGTCAATTTATCATCATATTGATAGAGGAAGGATTCATATCATCATGGAAGTCATCTTTACCTTACCAGCTTTCTCTGAGCAACAGAGAATATAGGGAGGAATAACATGCCGGGAAAGATATTTTACAGGGAACGGAGAAAGGTGAAGGATGGAGAAAAAAAGCCTCGCTATCGAGTCGTCGCGGTGACTGACTGCAACCTGAAAATCTTTACAGACCATCTACGTCTAAGCGAGCTGCAGCATCTGTCAGAAGAGGTTGGGGCAAAGCTTGTTATGTTGCGCAAAGGGCCAAAACACGAAAAAACCGATTAGGGCTCCTCGAGGAGAGCCCAAGTGGTAGAGGCTTTTTTATGTTCCAAGTCCACCGAAGGCGGATAAAGCTCCTGGACTTGTCCGCGAGGGAAACTTACCCTTTCCACATTCTTAAAGGAGCGACTATGGCACTCGTTCGTGATAAAGACGGTAAGAGGCTCCATGTCAAAAGCAGGCTCATGGGAGAAAGTCTTGTGAGCAGAGAATTCATAGATCAACTGGAAATCGCGCCCCAAGAGCGGTTATACCCGAATGTAGCCGTGATGAAGATCGGGGGCCAATCCATTTGTGACCGTGGTGTAAATGCCCTGCCCGGAATACTGAAAGAGATTGTTGCTAATCGTGATGACCACACAATGCTGATTATGACAGGTGGCGGTACCAGAAGTCGTCACATTTACACCATTGGACTTGAGATGGGCATGCCCACCGGGATCATAGCCCGTTTCGGCAGTATGATTTCAGATCAGAATGCCTTAATGATCGCAACCTTACTCTCTCCCTGGGGCGGGATCAAGATATCCCAGAGCGATATTGTTAAACTGCCTACCTATTTTGCCGAAGGTATTATTCCTGTAATGCATGGAATGCCACCATATGACTACTTCGCCATCAAACCTGAGAAAGGAAGAATCCCTACTCACCGTACAGATTGCGGATTAGTGATTCTGGCAGATCTCATCGGCTCAAAAAGAGTCATCTTTATAAAGGACGAAAATGGTCTCTATTCAGGTGATCCCAAAAAGAATCCTGACGTTGAATTCATCCCTAAGATAGGGGCAAGAGATTTAATGGAGAGAAACCAGGATGATTTGGTTATCGAGCGTCCTTGCCTGGAAATCATTCAGAACAGCGAAGTGATTGAAGAGGTTCAAATCATAAATGGAATGATCTCCGGTAATATTACGGCAGCCCTCGCCGGAAAACACGTGGGGACCATCATTTTCAAACAAGCATAATGAAAACTAAGAGCGAAATAGCCGCCGAAAAAATTGGTGAAGGGTACAATTGTGCCCAGGCCATATTTTATGCCCATTGTGAAGATTTTCAGTTTGAAAAGGACCTCGCTCTGAAGATAGCTTCCGGATTTGGAGCCGGCATGGCACGGAAAGGGGAAGTCTGCGGAGCCATCAGTGGTGGAATCATTGTTCTTGGATTGAAATACGGAAGCGCCAAAGAGAAGAATCGTTCAGCCAAAGAAAAGACGTATACCAAAACGCAGGAACTGATGGATCAATTTCAAAAAAAGCACGGTACTTATATCTGTCGTGATCTGTTAAAGGGCTGCGACTTGATGACAAAACAAGGTCAAAGAGACTTTAAAAATAACGACCTAATCAACAGGACATGCAAACCATGCGTTGAGAGTGTAGTGCAAATTCTTGATAAGATCATGTCATAGACCAAACCCTCAAATCCTGGGCCGTCACCCCAAAGCATCTTGACCTGTTAAAGTCTCCTGACCGCCAAAGCCTTGGCGACGGCGGTTGGCAACAGCCTTATTTTTCTTGACAAATGATTACAGATGTAATCTAATATAGACAGATTACTGGTTATGTCAGAAATCACATGAAGAAAAATGAAACATATGGTATTTTAGACATGGGATAGTTTCAGGGCATTTGAAAGAGGAGAAGTATATGAAAGACCTACCAAGAATCTCGGAGTCCGAGCAATTGGTTATGAAAAACGTATGGACTGAAAACCCTACGACTGCGAATCATATTGTTGAAGCTCTGTCTGAAACAACCACCTGGAAACCCAAGACCATCAAAACGCTGTTGAATCGCTTAGTTAAAAAAGGGGCTCTTGGGTACAAAAAGAGTGGGAGAGAGTATCATTACTATCCTTTGATTGAAGAGGATGTTTTTGTCAAGGCAGAAAGCCGTTCGTTTCTAAGACGTATTTTTGGCGGTTCTATGAAACCCATGCTCGCCACAATGGTCGAAAATGAAGATCTGTCTTCGGAAGATATACAAGAACTAAAAGGTATCCTTGAAAAGAAGAAATGACTTTGAAAACATCTTCGTTCGGTGTTAGGGTAATATTATGGTGCGAACTGGTTTTTCGATTCAACGTGTAACTAAACATCCAGCTGATAAAAACAATAAAGTAATAAAATCTATGATTTATGAAGTAAGAGACTGAGTGTCAAAATACTTCCGGAAGAGTCTGATCAAACCCCATGGCGACCCGCAACAGTCGAGATAAGCTCTGTTGCTGAATAATAGCAATCGTGTAAGACGCATCTTTCAAGAAAGGGGGGAATGATATGGAGACTTCTTCATTCGGAATATCATCGCTATTGCTCTGGCTGATTGATACGACAAAGTATATCACCCTCCTGATTTTTCTGATATTCATTGTAAAAGCCCTCACCTGGAAGAAGCTCCCTGCCTGGTGGCATTATGGACTCTGGTTACTCCTGGTCCTTCGAATGCTTATGCCTTTGGTACCGGAAAGCCGTCTCAGCATGTTTAACTACGTACCTGCTTTCAATGGCCAAGCCTCCGATGCGTCTTTCTTGAAGGAGAGTGTCTCCTTTGCCCAGAACTTGATAGGCCAAAACGCCCGCCTACTGACCCCGAAGGATTGGAGCTACTTTGAAGGAACTGCTGACTTCAAACACAAAGACGATCCAAAACATGGGTTTTTACGTGACTTGACTCTTCATCAAACATTATTCCTTGTTTGGCTTTCCGGCGTTATCGGTGTCGGCCTGTGTGTTGTATTAAAGAATCTAAGCTTCTGGATCGTTGTTAGAAAGACACCTCCTCTAACTGATCAAGGGACTCTTAACCAATTGGAGGCGTGTAAAAGACAGATGAGGATACGAACCGAAGTCAGTATCTTCATGACCGACAAGGTGAAGAGTCCGGCACTATTTGGTTATATTCACCCTCGATTACTTTTGCCTGAAGGGGTTCTCGAAAGACTCAATCAAGACAAGCTGCGTTATGTGTTCCTGCACGAATTAGCGCATCTAAAACGCCACGACATCGCCATATCGTGGCTGGTTACTGTTTTGCAGGCCGTCCATTGGTTCAACCCCTTCGTTTGGTTCGCTTTTTATCAGATGCGAATAGACCAGGAAATCGCTTGTGATGCTTATGTCTTGTCACAACTTGAACGCGATCAGTCCAAGCGTTATGCCCATACTCTTGTCGGATTACTGGAGTGCTTTCTTGAAAATCGTAATTTGCCTGCCTTAGCGGGAATTTTAGAAAGTAAATCACGAATAAGAAGAAGAATTATCACGATCGTACAAAACAGACAGTACTCCAAGACACTCACCATCTCCGCAGTTTTTCTGTTTCTTGTCATAGGATTTACCTTCTTCACCGCTGCAAAAGGAACATCCCCTGAGAAAATGCTCAAGAAGGATGAGCAGCGGGAGATCATCGACGTTCAACCGAAATCGACAGATGGGGCCTCCCCGGAGCTGATAATGGGGGATGACTCCGGCGCTTCGAAAGGCGAAAGGTTGATACAAAATACAAAGGACGAGGACAGATTAGAGA
>CAZFMX010000086.1:0-12725 GCA_964520425.1 uncultured Desulfobacteraceae bacterium | reverse complement strand
ATGTTATATAACTATAATCATTTAGGTCAGATATGAAAGTCTATTTCCGAAGCCTCTTCTCTATCTCCCGCTTTATGGTATTGATGGATTTCGTAACCTTAATCTCTTTCGGGCAGACTCGGGTGCATTCGAAATGATTGACACAGCCCCAGACACCGTCCGGATGATTCACTTGTTTCAGACGCGCGACCGTGTCTTCATCCCTGGAATCAAATATATATCGAAAAGCGCGGACAAAACAGGCCGGGCCAAGATAATCCTCATTCTGCCCCGTGACTGGACACGCTGCCGTGCAGCAGGCGCAAAGGATGCACCGGATGACTTCGTTTATTTTTTCATTCTCCCCCTTATCCTGTCTTCTTTCTTTTTCCGGAGGAGGCTCAGAGCAGACGAGGTAGGGACGAATCAGGGCAGCCTTTTCAAGAAAAGGAGACATATCCACAATGAGATCTTTAAGGACCTTGAATGAAGGCAGCGGCTCCACCGTGATCTCATCATCGTCAAAATCCTTCACCAGTTTTTGGCAGGCCAAGCCGCATTGCCCGTTGATCTTCATGGCATCGGATCCGCAGACGCCGTGGCCGCATGACATGCGAAAACCGATACTCGCGTCCTGTTCCCATCTGATCCTGTTCAGGCAATCCAGAATCCGATCAGACGGCTCCGTCTCCACCTCATAGATCTCAAAATGAGATTCCCGTTCTTTTTCAGGGTCAAAACGAAGAATTCGGAGTGTTTTCTTCATCTCAATACACCCTCGGCTTCGGCTCAAAGCGAGTAATGGTAACCGGTTTACTGAAAATGCGAAGCCCTTTGTTCGTCTTTTTGACAAGGCTGTGTTTTAACCAGTTTGTATCGTCTCTCTCCTGATAATCCTCGCGATAATGGGCCCCTCGACTCTCTTTCCGGGCTCTGGCGGATTCGAGGACGGCTTCAGCAAGATGAAGTAGGGATTCGAGTTCAATGGCCTCAATGAAGTCGGTATTGAATATGGCCCCCTGATTGTCAATCATGACATCATCATAGCGACCTATGAGTTCTCTGACCTTCCCAAGGGCCTTGTCCAGTCCTTCCCCATCCCGAAACACACCGCAGTATTTGGTCATATATTCCTGCATTTCAGCTCGAAGCACAGAGGCCTTTTCCCCGTCTTGCCGATTCTTGAGCTTTTCGATTCGGGCATGAGCCTCCTCCACCGGGCCTGCTGTTATTTTGATCAGATCCAACTTTTTAATGTCTTGAGCGATTTTTTTTCCCGTCCGCCTGCCAAACACCACAAGATCCAAAAGAGAATTGCATCCCAGGCGATTGGCGCCGTGAAGGGATATGCAGGCGCATTCGCCGGCCGCATAAAGGCCCGGGATCAGCTCAGATTCTTCGTCAAGGACCTGTCCGTCAGTGTTCGTGGGAATGCCTCCCATCATGTAGTGACACGTAGGCGCCACGGGGATCATGTGCTTATTTGGGTCAATTCCAAGATAGATACGGACAAAGGAAGAGATGTCAGACAGTTTTTCATGAATCCGCTCTTCGCCAAGATGGGTAAGATCAAGATGAACAAAATCCTTGCCGTCGATTCCCCGCCGTTGGCGAATCTCCTCTGAAATCGCCCGCGAGACCATATCTCTAGGGGCAAGATCTTTAAGAGTTGAGGCGTATTGCTCCATAAAGGGTTCGCCATCACCATTCCGCAGAATCCCTCCTTCGCCCCTTGCAGCCTCGCTGATCAAGACCCCCAGTCTATGGATTCCAGTGGGGTGAAACTGGACAAATTCCATGTCTTCCAGAGGGACACCCACTTTATAGGCAAGATATACACCGTCACCGGTGTTTGCATAGCAGTTGGAGGTGGTCTTGAAGACCTTTCCAAAACCGCCGGTGGCCATAAGAAGGGCCCTGCATTGAAAGAGGTGAACATCTCCGGTGGCCGTCTCATAGGCCGTCAGGCCGGCCACACGTCCGTTTTCCATAACCAAGCCCAACACGTGGAATTCTTCATAGACCTTGATCCCCTTTCTCAGGGACATGCCGTAAAGGGTGTCGAGAATCACCCTACCGGTCCGGTCAGCGGCGTGACAGGCTCTTTTTACCGGCCGTTTTCCGAAATCGGCTGTATGGCCTCCAAAGGCCCGTTGCGCGATGGTCCCTTGATCGGTCCTATTAAAAGGTACCCCCATATGCTCCAACTCATAGACCGCACGGATGGCATCCCTGGCCAGGACCTCGGCAGCGTCCTGGTCTGTCAGAAAATCCCCTCCCTTGACGGTGTCATACATGTGCCATTCCCAGGAATCGGTCTCCTCGTTTCCCAGTGCGGCGGCAATTCCTCCTTGAGCTGCCCCCGAATGGGAACGGGTCGGATAGACCTTGCTGATGAGGGCGACATCCACCTCGCCTGCCAGTTCAATGGCCGCGCGCAGACCGGCAAGACCCGAACCTATGATGACCACGTCGTGTTTGAAAGGCATGATTGCTCCTTTAATCGTACCGGTTCAGCTTTCTGAAAGGCCTTTCCAATGGGGCCTCGAATCTGTGAAAAGGGGTATAAGGCACAAGGTACACGGTATACGGTCGCCCCCCACTCTACCGTAAACCGCAGACCGCAGACCGTAGACCGTAGACCGCAAACCGTTATTCAAACTTATCAAAAAAGATATGCTCTTCAGGGATCCCTTTTTCCAATAGAAGCGCTAGGCTACTCTCGACCATTTGGGGCGATCCGCACAGATAGGCATCCAGGAGGGCGTCTTTCTCCACATACTTCTCAATCAAGGCGGTTACCCTCCCCGTCTCTCCTTCCCATTCATCCTGCTCTTCCGGACGAGACAGTGTCGGATTGAAACAGAAATTCCCGATTCTGTCTTCCATCGTTTTCAATTCTTCAAAGTAGTAGAGATCACACACCTCCCTGCATCCGAAAAAGAGTGTGGTTTTTCTCTTGATACCCTCCGTCTCTATTTGACGTAATATAGACCGAATGGGCGCGAGCCCGGACCCGGTAGATATCAAGAGTATACCCCGGTCGGAGTCTCTAAGATAGAAATCGCCGTAGGGTCCGCGAAGTAGAAGCTCATCTCCCTCTTTTGCATACTCATGAACATAGGTGGAAACCGCCCCGTCTGGAACCCTCGTGATAGCGAGTTCCACACGGTGGGGTTGATCGGCCCCCGATGAGATGGAATAGGCACGGTATTCAGGGCCTTTGGTCGCCCTGTATTCCGGGATCTCGAGCTGGATATACTGCCCTGGTTTGAAGACAATGCCTTCTTCCGGTGTAATAATGTCAAGGCAAAGCTCCTTGATCTCCGGAGTCAGATCCTCGATTTTTGCCACACGCGCACGGTACTCCATGACTTGAAAAAGTTCATCAGGAATTTCGATTCGCAGGTCTTCCTTTACCTTCACCTGGCAGGAAAGTCTCACTCCGGTATTCAACTCCTCTTCAGAGAGGTATGGAGTCTCCGTGGGAAGGACCGGTCCTCCCCCTTCGTGGACCTTGACCTTACAGTAGGAGCATGTTCCTTTCCCGCCGCAGGCAGAAGGGATATAGATCTTCTCGTCCATCAACGATGCCAACAAGGACCGGCCACCACTTACAACCAGATCCTTCTTTTCATTGATGTTGATTTTCCTCTCACCGTAGTCCCCCAGAAAGGCATGGGCGATCTCCAGCAGAAAAGCGAGAATAACGCTTATTCCGCACACGACAATAATGCTTGATATCAGCTCTGTAAATGCTTGCATGTCGTTACTGGATCTGGATCATGCCGCCAAAGGCAATAAATGCCAGGGACAATATGCCGGTTATGATCAGCGTAATGGCAGGACCTTCCAGCCCTCTTGGCAGCTTCGCACTTTTCTGAATCCGTTCTCTGATGGCGCCTATAGATATAATGGCCATTAACCACCCGACTCCACTTCCTGCTCCGTAAGCAAGGGATTGAACAAGGGTATATTCCCTGATAATCAGAAAGAGGGATACACCAAGGATCGCGCAGTTCACTGTAATGAGGGGGAGAAAGATTCCCAGCACATAGTATAGAGGGGGAAAGTACCTTTCCACCACCATTTCCACAAGCTGGACGAACGACGCGATAATGATGATAAAGACGATGAATCGGAAATGCTCCAAATGGAAAGGCAGTAAGACGTGATGATAGACCAAGTAGTTGAGGACCGCCGTACACGTCATCACAAACACAACGGCCGTACCCAGCCCGAGCGATGAGCGTATCTCTCTTGAGACCGAAAGAAAAGGGCAGAGTCCTAAAAAGTTGGTCAGGAGAATATTGTTGGTAAATATGGCTGCAAAAAAGAGGGTTGTACTGTCTATTTGAGTCATTTCTCTAACCGTCCTAGTTTACGTGTATGACGTTGTATCTACGTCTCTCCACCCTATTGTTGCAAAGGTCGAGGATGCTGTAGCTCCAAGGCGTCGAGGGTGAAGCTGTAGTCACATACCGCGAACCCTCGACAACGAAGGAGATGCGGTATCCTCGACTTTCCCGAAAAGCAAAAAACATGACAAATTGCGCTGTGTTTCACAGTTGAATGCTTCTCCTTTCTGAAATTGATTATTGAACACCCTATATTCACTTCTGTTACAGTTGGTTAAGAATCCTTGTCATGTTTTTTGTGTAACCTCAGTTTGGGTGGCAGCCGGATAGTATGCCCTGACGATCCAGATAAAGACCCCGAGGACAAAGAACGCCCCGGGCGCGACGACCATGATGGTCCAAGTGGTGAACCCTTCCGGCATGACCCTGAAGCCCAGGAGGGTCCCGAATCCCAATAATTCCCTGACCACGGCGATGATGGTCAGTACAAAGGCATACCCGAGGCCCACGGCAAGGCCATCCAGAAGCGACGGCACCACAGGATTGTTCCTGGCAAAGGCCTCGCAACGGCCCATGACAATGCAGTTGGTGATAATAAGCCCCACATAAGGACCCAGGGCTTCACTGATATCAGGAAGGTAGGCCTTAATGAGGATATCAACGATGATCACGTAGCTAGCAATAATCAGGGTCTGAATCATCATTCGGATCCTGGAAGGAATCTGGTTCCGCAGTAATGAAACCGTGACCGAAGACATGGTGAGGGTGAAGATCAGCCCGGCGTTCATGACGAGTGTGTTCACTAACAGATTGGTCACAGCTAGGGTGGAACAAATTCCCAAGACCTGCCTAAGGACGGGGTTATCTTTCCAAAGGCCTACCTTGAATATCTCTGAATTTGATAGTCGTTTCGGCATTATGATCTTTCCTTAGTGAATCCCTTGAATTCTCTGAGAAACAGATCCAAATCCCGATTCAAAAACCGCTCCACGGCATCACTTGTCCTTGATGCCCCTGTGATGGCATCCAATTCGTTTGGGGCTTTCCCCGCTCTTTTGGGAGTCAGATAGAAGATTTGATCATGCCCTTCTACGGGATGAAGGGGGAGTCCTGAAAACTGCTCTGTAAACCATGGCTCTGAAATCCTTGCTCCCAATCCCGGTGTCTCATTGTGTCTGTAAAATTCGATACCGATGATTTTAGACAAATCCGGGGCCACAGCCACCATTCCTTGAATCGGTCCCCAGAAACCTGGGCCTTCCACAGGGAAGGCGTATCCCATGGTCTCTTTCTTGTTTCTTTCGTACCCTACGTAAACATTCTTACCTTTGAAATCAATGATCTCAACTCTTTCATTGAACAACTGGAATAGTCCTTCTGTGGTTAAAGGCTCGCTTTTCTGTATCCCCAGGACCTTGATAATCGTCTTCTGCAATTTGACCTGTTGGTTTCTTTCAATCCTATCCTCATTGGTCAGTTTTACAGCACTGACCAGGGAGGTAAAGAAAAAGGCCACTAGAAACATGTAGCCCATGGAGTAGACCGTTTTGTTCATGCTGAGACCTTCTTGGGTTCTTGAAGACCACGAACAATGTAGTCAATGACGGGGACAAAGGCGTTCATCAGAATGACCGCAAACATGACCCCTTCCATAAAATTAGAAAACTCTCTGAAAATCATGGTCAGTCCTCCTGTCATAGACCCGTAGAACCATTGACCCCAATGAGTCTTTGGGCCTGAAACAGGTTCGGTTACGACAAAGGCACAGCCGAATAAGAATGATCCCGAGAGCAGAGGATAGAGCAAAGACGCCACATCGGATACACCGCCCCCCCTCAGGATAGACGAGACGAGAATCCCTCCCCCCAGACACGACAGCGCCAGTCTCCAGGAGGCGGCTTTTTTGTAGATGATGAATATTCCGCCCAGGATAATCAGAAGCGCGGAGGTCTCCCCCAATGAGCCTGCAACATTCCCGAAGAACAGATCAGACAGTAAAGGCGTCCCTCCACTCTTGATTTCGGCCAAGGGAGTAGCTCGTGTCATCGCGTCGATAGATTGTGTCCATGCGGCATAGCCTCCCACACCCCCCGAAAAAGGTTCAACCCAGAGGTTTGTCATGGCCGTGGGAAACGCAATGTAGATGAAACACCTCCCGACCATGGCAGGGTTAAAAACATTTTGCCCAAAACCACCGAATACCATCTTTCCAAAGATCACTCCGGCCAGTATCCCTATAATGGCCATCCAGAAAGGAATCGTTGGAGGGAGTGAAAGAGAAAATATGAGGCAGGTAACGAATATGGCGGAGGTGATCGGTTTACCCTGTTTGATCGTGAAAAGGGCCTCTGCACCGATCCCAAACGCGGATACGACGACAATGAGGATCAGGGAACGCCATCCGAAAAAATAAATAGACGCGATCACAAGCGGGATGAGCGCGTACACGACCCTGAGCATCGCCTTTTGCATCAAGAAGATCTTTTTATCAGCCATTTTTCTCAAAAGAAATCGATCTGAATGAAATATCCCGCAATATTAATGTGTTATCTTCAGAACATATCTTAATCCGACAGTATCAAACTACAATACATAAATCCTGTCGTCAATTGAATATACCCGGCGATGAAGCCTGATTCTAGAGAATGAGCCATGTCATCGAAATGTTCGATAGAAATCTCCTTGTGGCCGCTCCTATCTAGGTCTTCTTTTGATCAAACTCGTTGTCATTATCTATTCTTCCGGTTAATGACTATCCTATGCAGAACCTTTTTAAATCTGGGAAGGATCATGGTGTCTTTTCGGAGTGACTGTCGGGAGGCCTGGTCATTTCAATCTTACTCATTAATCGATTAAACCAATTGTTTTTTCGTTTGATTTTGAGATCATTCATGCTTAGATATATGTGAACAGTGTTTTGAATTATTCACTCAAATCCCTCAGCTACCATTGCACATAGCTCTTGTCCTTAACATCATTAAAAGATCGGAGGGGAGAGATGGCCCAAACAGTAAACGTGAAAAACATGGGTCTTCGAGGCGTCACAGTTGCAGATACCAAGATCAGCTACATAGATGGAGAGAAAGGCGTTCTTATCTATAGGGGCTATCGCATTGAGCAACTGGCGGAAGAGGCCACGTTTATGGAAGTTGCCTTTCTTATTCTAAACGGTTTTCTACCCAATCAAGTGGAATTGGAAGACTTTGAAGCTAGGATGATAGAGGCCAGAGAAATTCCCCCGTATCTCATTGAAGTCCTGGGGAAATGTCCTAAGGACGCCATTCCAATGGATGTACTCCAAGCCTCGGTCCCGCTTCTGGCCCTATCGGATCCGGATATCCATGACGAAACAAGGGATGCCCAGGTCAGGATGGCTATCAGGTTGATCGCCCGGCTTCCGATTCTCGTTGCGTTCTGGCACAGAATCCGGGAAGGATTAGAAGTCCTTCCCTCAGATAATACCCTCTCTCTTGCTGCCAATTTTTTGTGGCAGCTCCACGGAGAAAAACCTGATAAGGAGTTGGCCAAAGACCTGGACACCTGTCTTGTACTCCATGCGGACCATACATTCAATGCCTCGACATTTGCCTGTAGGGAAGTCGTCTCTACCAGGGCCCATATGTACGCGGGAGTTGCCGCGGGGATCGGGGCTTTGTCGGGGAGCCTTCATGGAGGAGCCAACGCTAGGGTTATGAAGATGCTGCTTGAGCTGGAATCCGAAAAAGACATAGCAGATTGGATCAAGAAGGAACTGGATGGTGGTGGAAGGATTATGGGCATGGGCCACGCCGTCTATAAGACCATGGACCCCAGAGCGAAATACCTCAAGAACATGGCTGCCAGATTAGGGGAGAAAACCGGGAATAAAAGGTGGCATGAGCTTTCAACCCAGATAGAGGAGTACGGCCTTGCCGAGTTTCAAAGACGAGGGAAAACAGAGATACAACCCAATGTGGACTTTTATAGCGCCCCTGTTTATCACATGATGGGAATACCGCTGGATTTAATGACAACCATTTTTGCCATGTCAAGAGTCGCCGGTTGGTGTGCCCACATTATTGAAGAGAAATTCGCCGAAGCCCAGGAAAAACCTGCCCTGTACAGACCAAAAGCCGAATATGTGGGACAATACTGCGGCCTGACCGGTTGTGAATTTCAGCCCATAGAGGAGAGGAAGGATACTCGATGAACGCAACAAACTCGTTAGGCGTTTCGAATCTTTTCCCTAGAATAAAACTTTTCCTCGCCCTCTCCAGAACCCCCCATGGACTCTTGGACATGGCGACCCCTGCTTTATGCGCCCTGCTCTGGCTGGGTGCGTTTCCTCCCGTAAAAGTCATCGTCATTGGAATCATCACGGCCTTTGCAGGTTATACCTCGGTCTATGCCCTGAACGATATCGTCGACTACCGCAGAGACAAAGATAAAATCAATAAGGGATTATTAGATGAAACAGATACCTCCCTGGACGCCGTCTTGGTCAGGCATCCCATGGCGCAGGGCCTGCTCAAATACTGGGAGGGCTTTATATGGATGGTCTCCTGGGCAGTCTTGGCCGTCGTGGGGGCCTACATTTTGAATCCTGTCTGCGTCCTCGTCTTTATCATCGGGTTTTCCGTGGAGATTATTTACTGCGCCCTTTTCAGTTTCAGTTGGTCTCGAATATTAGTGAGTTGCATGGTCAAGACTTCCGGGGCCATAGCCGCTGTATTTGCGGTAGATCCCAATCCCTCCCTCTATTTCTTGGTGGTCCTGTTTCTCATGCTATCGTTCTGGGAAGTGGGGGGTCAGAATATCCCCAATGATTATATCGATGCCAATGAAGACAACGCCTTGAAGGGCAACAGCCTCCCGCTCAAGCTAGGGGCCAAGAATGCGAGTGTGGCCATATTCTATTCCATGCTAGCTGTGATAATACTGAGCCTCATTATTCATCGTTTTACGCCAAACAGAGACGACATCTTTGTTATGGCGGCATTCGTATTAGCCGGACTTTATCTTCTTCTCATTCCGGCGAACAGGCTATTGAAAACCAAAAAAAGAGCGGATGCCATCGCGCTTTTTAACAAGGCAAGCTGGTATCCTTTTATGCTGTTTGTTATTGTTACGATTCAACTCACATCGGATCTGAGGTAGCAGTCTAGTTTTTAATACCCAATTCAAAGGGAGCGCGGGGACCCGTGAAAAGAGGTATAAGGGGTGAAGTCGTGGACTCTCCTTCGTACTCCACATAATTCGCACAACGAAGCTGTTGTAGTCTGAGGAGTTCATTATATGAAAGAATTTGACCTGGAAGAGTTATCGGAATTCAATGGAGATAACGGAAAACCCATATATGTCGCAGCTCAAGGAAGAGTCATCGATGTCAGCGACAGCAAGTTATGGAAAACCGGCCTTCATATGAAACGTCATCGTGCTGGGAAAGATTTGACCACTGATCTCAAGGCCGCCCCGCATGATCTTGACCGGCTCGACCGTTTCTCACAGGTTGGAGTCTTAAAAAAGGACGTATCTGATAGGGAGATCCCAAGGTTTCTCGCATCCCTTATCCGAAAATATCCTCTACTGAGGCGCCACCCACACCCAATGACCGTTCATTTTCCCATTGTCTTTATGTTCTCAACAACCCTATTCAATATTCTCTATCTCCTCACGGGAACCAAGGCGTTCGAGACAACGGCCCTCCATTGCCTCGGAGCAGGTATTTTCTTTACACCGGTATCCACCTTGACCGGATGGTATACCTGGTGGCTCAACTACATGGCCAAACCCACCCGGGCCACAACGGTCAAGAAACGAGCCTCTCTGATCCTGTTTGTCGTTGAACTGATTGTCTTTGTGTGGCGACTATCGGTCCCGGACATTCTTGATTCATTCGGGCCGGCGAGTGCCGTCTATTTCCTTCTGATCCTCTCTTTGTCCGTCCAGGTCACGGTCATAGGATGGTTCGGGGCTCATCTCACCTTTCCCGTAGAGGAGTGAAGACTCATCATATCAACTTCTGTGCCACTCCGAGGATGCCCAAGTATCTTGACTCCAAACTTTTTGCCAACGGAAGGCCTGCCCTCTCCAGACCATCTTTTAGATCATCGCTACAAAACCGGTCTTCTTCCGGGTGGAGGAGTATCCGTCTTGTTATGACGTTCTGGTAAAGTGACGGATAAAGCTCTTCAAAAATATAGAAGCCCTCTTTCCTAATAACCCGCGCAATTTCAGTCAGGGAACTCCGCCAGTCTATGACGTGATGCAGGATTCCAAAGCTGAATACCAAGTCGAAACTGGCATCATTGAACGGAAGGCTTTGAACGTCTCCCACATAGAGTTTGATTCTCTTGAGTTCCTTTTCTGAGAGATATGTTCTGGCCCGATCCACCATCTTAACATCGAGGTCCATCGCGTGGATAGATAATGGCCGGAACGCTTTAAGTATGAGCCTTGCACCCGCCCCCCTTCCGCAACCGAACTCGAGAACGGAGGCCTCCTTATTGATGAATCCCATTTTCTTAAATAGGTCGATTTCCACCTTTTGGATGGCCATACGCAAGGGATTATTGACCACCCATCTTTCAGCCCAGTTGAGTTTCATATCGATTCCTTCTCTGCCAGATGGATGACGGCTATGCCGTAAGTCAGCTTTCTATGGATCACACGAGAGAAGCCCACTCCCTTGAGCATCTCCGTCAGTTCGGCGGGAGACAGGAACATACGAATGGACTCGGACAGATAGCGATAGGCGGACCAGGAACCCGCCATCACAGTCCCTAGAAGAGGCATTACATAAAAGGAGTAAAGATCGTATAGAAATCTAAAGGCGGGGGCAGTCGGTTTTGAAAAGTCAAGGCATACAAACCTGCCACCGGGCTTGAGCACCCTGTGAATCTCCTCTAGTCCCTTTTCCATATCAGTCAGATTCCGAACACCGAATCCCGCCATGCCCGCATCCACCGTCTGATCCGGCAGAGAAATCTCTTCCGCATCTCCCTGCACATGAAAGATATGATTCCGATATTCCGAATTCCTTATTCTTAATAAACCACGCATCATCATGCTCCGGTTTATATCGTAGAGAACGACCTGCCCCGATAATCCCACCCTGCTTGCGGCGAGCATAGATAGATCTCCTGTCCCACCACATACATCAATGACCGATTCCCCCGGCTTTAATTTCAACAGGTCAACAGCGGTCCGCTTCCATAGATAATGGATACCGAAACTGAACAGGGTATTCATGAAGTCGTATTTATCGGCCACCAAATCAAAATGTCTTTTAACCCATAAGGCCTTTTCTTTCTCAGGGATAAGCCTATATCCGAAGTGGGCCATGCCTCTCCGATGCAAGGCTTCTTTGCGCTTATTATATTGCCCATCAGTCCACTGGAATTTTCTTTTCATCACTAAAAATCCTTATTGCCCAGGCTATACCGGAAATCTATCAGATAATCGTGTAGGTATCCAGTATTAGTTCGAGAGCCTTTACCAAACGACGCTTGAAAAGGTTTTTTTCTGCGTTAAGCTTGCATTTACACTGTACACAAAAATAAGGAGAGTGATGAAGATGAACCTACGGCCTCGGATTCTGGACAGGATCTTATTCTACGCGGTCTTCCTCTTTCTGTTGATGGGGATGATTTCCGGCTGGGTTATCAGCAAAGAAAAGGATAACAGCTCGTAAGACGCAAAATCCCGAAAAGGAACTATTCCCTCCTTTTAATGCCTGTAACATAAGTCAATCTATACTCTCTTTCCTGAGCATTCTATCTTCACCGCTTGGCGTGTTTTGGGTTCAGGGGTTGGTTTTGCTCTATTTACAATCGGTCGGCCCTTCCCTTGTTTTAGCAAAACTTTCGCCTTCTTACCCCCCTGATCGTAGGTTGCCAGCCCTTGGTCTATGAAGGCCTCGTCCTGGCCCAAGTTAATCTCCACAAAGACCTTTTTCAGGATAAGAATACGCTGATCGATCGCCTCCTCTGCCGCTTCATTCGATGGATCATGGTCTGCCGGCACCTCCGGCACGCCCATGAGCAGAAAAAAGGCGAGTTCGTCCGGATCCGGGAGAATCCCCGAAGCCGTCATATCAACCTGTTTCCTGAAATCATCATAGGCCTTAAATAGGGGATCTTGTTCTGTCATTGTACGACCTTTCTTAGTGATGATTGACTATCATATTGACCACTAAGTATACGGAAAAGAGAGAGCCAAGACAATCGATGTTTTACTTTTCATGTTTTGAGGAATAGCATAGGTGTCAAATGTGACAAAATATGATAGAAATTGTTTATTTTGCGTGATTCTTTTCATTGTCCGCGCAAACTAGGCCCATCAAAATCAATTAGCGGCGCGTTTCTTGGACAATGTCTCAACTTAGATTTGCATTACACTACAGGTAGA
>CAZFMX010000085.1:7786-13567 GCA_964520425.1 uncultured Desulfobacteraceae bacterium | reverse complement strand
ACCGACATGATTCATAGCGTCCCGGAATTGTTCCCTGTCTTCGGCCTTCATGATGACTGGAATGGTCGCCCCAATGACCTCAACATCGAGCCGATCCAGGAGACCGCTCTCAGCCACCTTCACCGCCGTGTTCAGCCCGGTCTGTCCCCCAAGTGTTGGGAGGATTGCGTCGGGTCTTTCCCGTTCAATCACCTTTGTCAATATCTCTGGTGTAATAGGTTCAATGTACGTCCGGTGGGCCATCTCAGGATCGGTCATGATGGTCGCGGGGTTGCTGTTGATGAGCACCACCTCAAAGCCCTCTTCCATCAGGGCCTTGCACGCCTGAGTACCAGAATAGTCAAACTCACACGCCTGACCAATGACAATGGGGCCGGAGCCGATAATCAGGATTCGATGTATGTCATTGCGTTTGGGCATATAGGGGGTTGGGACTTTAATTATTAAATAGTAACATTAACTAATAACTATTAATTGATTATTAATTATTTATCATCATGAATAGTGCTTCGTCATCATTTCTATAAATCGGTCAAACAGATACGTAGCATCATGGGGTCCTGGTGAGGCCTCCGGATGGTATTGTACGGAGAACAGGGGAAGCTTATTGTGTATGAGTCCCTCCAATGTGTTGTCATTGAGATTGACATGACTTAACTCAACATCGGGATCCTTTAAAGACTCCATATCCACACAGAACCCATGATTCTGGGATGTAATTTCCACTTTTCCGGTGGACAAATCCTTTACCGGCTGATTGGCGCCCCTGTGGCCGAACTTCAACTTATAAGTCTTTCCCCCCAGGGCCAATCCCGTCAACTGATGCCCCAGACATATGCCGAAAATCGGTCTCCGCCCAATCTGCTCCTTAATAGTCTCCACCGCATAGGTCACCGCTGCCGGATCCCCCGGCCCATTACTCAGAAAGAGCCCATGGGGATCGAGCCTGTCTATGGTCTCGGACTTCTCGTCTGCAGGGAGAAGGAGAATGGAGCACCCCCTCTTTTCTAGGGAGCGCAGGATATTGTATTTCACACCAAAATCCATGGTCGCCACCCGCCATCTGTTCTCAGAATCGGGCCATTTGAAGGTCTCCAAATCCCCTTCCAATCTGACAGGCCTCCCATCCTGCCATAACATGGGCTCCTGACAGGTCACTTCCTTGACCAGGTCAAGGCCGACCATACTAGGCGTCTCTCTGGCCTTTTCCTTCAAAGAATCCGGATTCAGGTCATGTGTCGATAGGGCTGCCCGCATGGCACCGGCTAATCTGATGTGTCGGGTCACGGCCCGCGTGTCAATCCCCTCCACTCCCGGGATATTCTGGGATTTGAGATAACGGGCCAGGCTATTCTGGGATCTCCAGTTGCTGGGGTGCTCCTGGTATTCTTTGACCAGAAAGGCCTTAACCTGGATCCGGTCTGATTCCACATCTTCCGCGTTGATCCCATAATTACCGATCAAGGGATATGTCATGGTCACCATCTGGCCGCAATAGGAGGGATCTGTCAGGATTTCCTGATACCCGGACATGCTCGTGTTAAAAACCACTTCCCCAACTGCCTCGTAGTGGCCTGTGAAGGAGCGTCCGGGGAAAATTGTTCCGTCTTCTAAGACCAACAGGGCCTTAATGTTAGTGGAGTGAACGTCCATCGCCAAATCTTTAGCCTTTTCTGACTCTCCAGGAGGCCGTTTGAATCCTGGAGTTCCTGAACCCTCAATTGCTTTCAACCCTTCGGGAACCGGACCATCTCTTCTATATCCCAGCCCGTGGAACAGTTGAAAATGGATAAAGCAATGGGTTATGCACTTATTGTCTTTATAGTCGTTTGTGTCAAGGGGTTTTTATCAGATTTTTGAAATGCAACAAAGAAGTCACGATGAAGTCAGAAAAGATGTGTAAACACCTCTAACCCTTTCTATGCGTCTCTGAATCTCCCCGATAAACTTTTCCGGACTCCCTTCCGTGCCCATCATTCTTTTGGCCAAGGCGGCCAGTTCACCCATGTCCTTGGGCAACCTGTGGACCTGACGGTCCTCTAGGAGTTGAAGGTAATGCTCTGTTCGCCTGAGAAAGGTGTAGTCCTCTTTTGACTCCTCTACCACCTCTTGGGGCAAAAAGCCCGCATCGGAAAGCAGGTCCAGGGCCGTCAGCGTGTTCCCTTCGATAAGCTCGGGCATGTCCGGCCCGTGAATAAGCTGCAGTCCCTGCACAAGAAACTCGATGTCCCGGATACCCCCATAACCGTTCTTTATATCAATCGTGGTGTGGACCCCATCAAGAGAAGATTCCATGGCCATATTACGCATCTTTTCGATGTTCCCCACAATGTGGTCCCGATCCCGGTGTTGAAGAAGGATGGGACGCATCTCCTTTATGAAACGATACCCTACCTGCTGGTTTCCGGCCACGGGCCGCATCTTGAGCGCCGCCTGAATCTCCCATGGGGAGGCAGAACGCTGGTAGTATTCGATAAGCCCGGAAAAAGAGGGAACCAGTTCCCCGGCCTTGCCAAATGGCCGCAGCCGAAGATCCACGCGATAGACATACCCCTCTTCGGTGTGTTCAGACAGATCAGCGCGTACTTGGGCCATGACACGCGAAAAATAGGTCTTAGAAGCCAAATGGTCCGGGTCCGTATGGGGCATATCCGAATCATTCCACAAACCAATCAGGTCTATGTCGGAGCTATAATTGAGTTCACTCCCACCCAGCTTTCCCATGGCCATGATACAGAATCGGTTTTCAGAAACCAAAATGTCTTCATTTCTCTCTGGGACAATCTTCTTCAGGGCTTTTTCAAGCACGACCTGGATAAAAGCCTCCGCCAACACCGACAGCTCAGTGACCACCTCCCGCATGGGGATCCCCAGACACAGATCGCGTGTCCCGATTCGAAGGACCTCTCGTCGTCTCATCCGCCGAAGCTTATTCAGCCATCCCCTGTGTTCCCCGGAATGGGCCCCGACCTTTCTTAGTTCTTCTTCAATATCCTTTCTCTTACGGGTGTTATGCAGCAACTCCGGTATCATCACCCAGTCAAAGAAACCCGGATTCCGAACCAGGGTGTCGGCAAGAAACTGGCTCCCTGACAAAACATTGAGCAGCATGTCCAGCCTCATGGGCTGGGACAGGAGCATATTATAGTGAAATTCCGGGCTGGCCATGGAGCGGGCAAAACGCTCCCAATTATTCAACGCCCTGTCCGGATCAGGGTTTCTCTTCAATGTATCAAAGGCCATAAGGACGATCCTGGCAAAGGTGTCCCTTCGAATGCCCCTTCCTGCCAGGCCTTGAAGGTTGACACTGGCCCGCGCGGGATCCCTGAAACCGGCATTGGACAGGATTTGAAGACTGAGCTCTCGGGGAACCTGATCTGAAAGGGCCAGGTCGGCCACGGTACCGGCTCCGGCTCCGGGTAATGAATCCCGCCCAAAATGCTTCTCCCAAAAAACACGCACGGCCGCAATGTGAGTCTCAAAGTCAATATGGAGTTGTTGGGCGGGTTCAAGCGGTCCAACGGTTACATATCCCAATCGCCTGGAAAGGTGCTCAAACTCATCGGCGTCCACGGCGGGAAGGAACAGGTCCTCGGCCGAGCCGCGAAGTATACGCAACCCGTTGATCAGATGTCTGAAAAAACCGTACGCCCCGATGAGCAATTCGGTTTCATAAGATGACAAAACCCCCGCCGTCCTCAAGGCCTCTAAGGCCTCATGAATACGAGGGCTCCGAAGCTGGGAAACTTTGTTTCCATGAATCACTTGCAAAATCTGCACGCCGTATTCAAGGTCCACAAGTCCTCCCGGACTGAATTTGGCATTCAGCTTCCCCCCCTTTGTCTTTTCCTGAAACTGCTTTTCTCTCAGATCGTGGAGGTCCTGAAGGGTGATGATCCCGGAGAAGTAGACTATTTCATCCCTGAGGCGTTCTAAGCGGGTCCCAAGGATTATGTCCCCGCCGATATGCCGCAGGCGAGTCAGTGCGAGTCGTTCATAGGAATGGGCCTGCCCTCCTTGTCCGTAATAGCGGCAAAAACTCTCCAGGCTGCAGGCCAAAGGCCCGGAGGCCCCATGAGGCCGGAGTCGAAGGTCCAAATGAAAGATCCCTTCACGTTTGGCACGAATGAACTGCCGGACCCCTTTCACCAATCGGTTAAAAAACTCGGTATTTTCAATGGAAGTCTTCCCATCCGTCCAACCATGATCACTGTAGACAAAAAGCAATTCAATATCCGAAGCATACCCCAAAGCCGCACCGCCCAGTTTACCCAAGGCCATAATGGCATACTGGGTCTTTAGTCCCCCCACCGTCCTCGGTTCTCCGTATTGGGACATCAGATGATCATACACGATCCTTGAAGCCATCCCCACGACATGCTCTGCCAATTGGGTTAGTCTTTCGGCCAGCCACTGAAAATCAAGCCTGGGATGGATGATACTGTCCAGATCAATCAGAAATATCTCCTGATTCTTAAATTCGTTGAGCCTCTTCTTCTTCTCTTCATAAGAGTCGACCCCATCCAAAGTCTCCGCCAGTCTCTTGGGTATAGTCTCCAAAGGCTTGCTGAACAAGGTTCCCTCTGCATGTGGTCGGAACATAGGCAGAAGTGTTTCATATTGAAGGCGAATGAAATCTTCCCACAAGAAGTCGCTCGCCCCTAGTACACGCGCAAGATTCTTCAGAGTGCGGGGATTGGTCAGAAGCTCGAGCCATTGCCCCTGGTCCGGCAGGCGCAGGATATCACTGACCAGGCTCTCGAATCGGGTCAGGGCCATAAAGGGATCAGGGGCCTTGTCCAGAAAATAGGTGAACTGTTTGGAAAGCAGGACGGAAAGTTTGACCCGGTTGAGGATATCAGGGGCTTCCAGCCTCATCCCTCCCATACCCGCAAGCTCGATATCATCCTCGATTCGGTTGTTGATCGTGCGGATCTTCACATGTTCGATGGAGATATTTTGAAGAGATAGGGCATTGGATAGGGCATAGAGAAAGGCCGGCGTATCTTGAGAGACGACCCGCAATCGTGTGTTTTCTCCCTCCTCATTCTCAACCTCCAACTGAACGGGATAGAGAACGGGTGCAGAACCAAGACTCAGGTGGGTCAATCGCTTGACAACCATCTCGTTAACACGACGCTTGGCTTCTTTTGCAGATTCGGCATCCCCCCGTTCCAACAGACCGATAATAGTGACCATATTCTCTTTAAGCTGGCTCAGCCAAGTCTGCAAGGAAAAGGAGACATCCACAACCCCTGTGAAATGGTCCACAATCCTTCGCCTTTTCAATAAATCTTCCGATGCACGTGCACGAGCGGTGCGCCTACGACGGTCGACTCTTGAGTGTTCTCCAATAACGGGATCATATGTAAAGACATCTCCTGAGATGATACTGAATCCCATGCCTGCCAGTATGCCGGTAATAATGGAAAACTCGGAGGGGTAATCAAAGGCCAATACCGTACAATCCAGAGTCCCGTCCCGCCTTACATCAGAAATGACTTCAATGACATTCCGGGTCGTAAGACCGGAAAGGGCTGTGACATGGCGGCAGAGATCCTTCTTACTGAAACTCTGGAAATAATGATCATCGAGTCTCTTGAGATGGTTGTCGATGAATGTTTCAGTGACATCAGGACACGCCGTCTTCAGCTCCTCAAGTGTCGGCTTCATGAAATATGGTCTCCCCCACTCCAGTTCCGATTCATATTGACCTGGAACCACTTTACTAAACGCTGTCCGAGTTGACAAACTTTTAGATTCGCCCCCTGGCAAAGACCA
>CAZFMX010000085.1:0-7776 GCA_964520425.1 uncultured Desulfobacteraceae bacterium | reverse complement strand
CTCAAATCCTCATCCGGTTGCGTTTAGTGTAGACAACCATTTGACAGGCACTCTGATTTCATCTAGAAGAACTATTCAAATTCTCTTTTTTCACAAAGTATTGAATAGTTTTTCATTGGATCGTTGGATACTGGACAGAATAAGTGTACACTGTGAAAAGGTTGTCGGGAAATACACCTGATAACATAGGGTTATGAAAAAAACAGAAATTAAGCCCATCCGATTTAAACGGTGTCTTCTGAAGGCCGTACAGTCTGAAGAGTTGGATTCGATTATTGTCAGGGGTGCCAGGGAACACAACCTGCAAAATATCGATGTTGAACTACCCAAGAAGAAGCTCATCGTCTTCACAGGCGTATCAGGCTCGGGCAAATCGAGTCTAGCCTTTGATACTATCTTTGCTGAAGGCCAACGTCGTTATGTGGAGTCCCTTTCATCATATGCCCGACAATTTATCGGACAGATGGAAAAGCCGAAATATGACATGATCAGGGGCCTGTCTCCCACGATATCCATCGAGCAAAAGGCCGCCAGCAAAAACCCTCGTTCCACCGTAGGCACCATCACAGAGATATACGATTATCTTCGGGTCCTCTTTGCCCGTATCGGGGACCAATACTGTTACAGGTGCGGAAACAAGGTCGGTCGGGGTGATGCCCAGAGTATGGTAGAACAGATCCTAACCATTCCACAATCATCAAAGATACTGGTCCTTGCCCCTATCGTGGAAAACCGTAAGGGTGAGCATCGCGACCGTCTCAAAGAATTGAAGAAGGAAGGTTTTGTCAGGGTTCGCATCAACGGTGCGGTACAGGAACTTGAAAACGTCCAAGGATTGGCTAAGCACAAGAAACATACGATTGAGGTGGTCGTTGACCGCTTGGTCATCAAAGATAATCAAGCCTTCCGCAAACGATTGACCGATTCAGTGGAGGTCGCCCTCAGATTCGGCAGGAGTCGTCTGATTGTTCATATTTTGGGTCGAGAAGATTTGAAGATGAGTGAGTCACGGGCCTGCTGCGGAATCTCCTATCCCGAGCTTGATCCCCCTCTGTTTTCGTTTAATGCTCCTCTGGGGATGTGCCCGGAATGTAACGGTATCGGGAGTCGTCTTTCCATGGATGCGGATAAGATCGTTCCTGATAAGGACCTCACGATTCGGCAGGGAGCTGTAGTGCCCTGGAGGAACTACTTTTCAAAAACTTCCGGTACCGGTCAATCATGGGGCGGTAGGCAGCTTCGGGCCATGGAAGAGCAGTGGGGACTCGACTATGATACCCCATGGAAGAAGCTTTCAAAAAAACAAAGGAGCATCATACTCTTTGGTTCCAACAACGAAGAACTGAAGGTCCGATGGGATTCGAAAAAGATACATGGAGACATCACCATCTCATGGGAAGGCATCATGAACGCCATGTTGCGCCGTTACCATCAAACCAAGTCCGAGAGCCAGAAGAAATGGTATTCGAGCTTCATGTCGGCCAAGCCCTGCCTCACCTGTAAGGGACGAAGACTCAAACCGGAGGTCCTGAATGTCAGGGTTGGTGGTCATTCAATCATGGATATTACAGACATGACCATTAAAGAGGCATATGATTTTCTTAGCTCGCTCAAACTGACAGGGAATAAGAAACTCATCGCTACGGAGCTTATAAAAGAGATCACGAATCGTCTCGGATTTCTTCTCAACGTCGGTCTCGATTATCTCTCTCTGTCACGTAAGGGGCCGACTCTATCAGGCGGAGAATCCCAGCGAATCCGCCTTGCCTCCCAAGTGGGTTCCGAGCTTACGGGTGTGCTCTACATCTTGGATGAACCTTCCATTGGACTTCATCAACGAGATAATATCAAGCTGCTTGAAACACTGTGTCACCTAAGGGATATCGGCAACACCCTCGTTGTTATTGAACATGACAGAGAAACCATGGAAGCTGCCGACTGGATCGTGGACATCGGTCCCGGCGCTGGTCTTTTGGGTGGCCGGATTGTAGCCCAGGGTACACCCGGGCAGATCAAGAAGAAAACTCATTCTCTTACCGGACGCTATCTAATTAACAGCGAACAAATAGAGATTCCTGCCAACAGAAAAAGCCCTGCCGCTGCCGGAAATAAGTGGGTGATGATAAAACGGGCGGCTGAAAACAACCTGGCAAACATAACGGTAAAGATACCCTTGGGTCTTTTTGTGACGATAACAGGTGTATCAGGTGCGGGAAAATCCACACTTATCAACCAGATCTTGTACCCGGCTCTTGCCCGTAGTTTGCATGAATCAACACTTGATGTGGGGAAGCATGACAGCATTAAGGGATTATCCCAACTAAATAAGGTCATCAATATCGATCAGAGGGCTATCGGACGAACTCCCCGCAGTAATCCGGCGACCTATACCAAGGTCTTTGATCATATTCGGGACTTTTTTTCCTTGTTACCGGACTCCAGGGCCCGTGGATATAAGAAGGGCAGGTTTTCGTTTAATGTCAAAGGCGGACGGTGCGAGGCATGCAAAGGGGACGGATACATCAAAGTCGAGATGCACTTTCTCGCTGATGTGTATGTGCCCTGCGAAACGTGTAAAGGGCGAAGATTCAATAAAGCGACATTGGAGGTAAAATATAAGGGGCATTCAATCGCCGACATACTTGACCTTTCAGTCCGCCAGGCACTGGAGCTTTTTCAGAACCATCCCAGGATTAAAACCATTCTCAATACCCTGATGGATGTGGGTCTGGGGTATATCAAACTGGGCCAGTCGGCAACCACACTGTCCGGTGGAGAGGCCCAGAGGATCAAACTGGCCCGCGAGCTTGCCAAACGTGAAACAGGGCAAACCCTCTACATCCTTGATGAGCCGACTACCGGCCTCCACTTTCAAGATATTAAAATGCTGCTTCAGGTATTACGTCGCCTCGTGTGTACGGGTAATACGGTCGTAGTGATCGAACATAACCTGGATGTCATCAAAACTGCTGATTGGATCATTGATTTGGGTCCGGAAGGGGGGGCGGCAGGCGGTCGAGTCGTTGCTCAGGGATCGCCTGAAACGGTGGCTGAGTCGAAAACCAGTTACACCGGATATTTCCTGAACGAAATCATCAACAACAGCGCAAAAACATTCTGATCTGATCCTGCGAAATGGGCCGACCCGTGGCAGAAAGGAGGCTGAGATCCAACAAAAGATGGGGCCCCGCGAAGAAACCACGGCGCCCCTTGTTGTTTTTGTTTGTCGGTTAATTAGATATCGTAATAGAGTGCAAATTCCCACGGGTGGGGTCTCAGATCGATCTGTTCCACCTCGTTTTCCATCTTATACGAAATCCAGGTCTCGATGACATCCGGTGTGAATACATCCCCCTTCAGTAGGTAATCATGATCCGCTTCCAAGGCATTAAGTACATTACGAAGTGAGCCCGGCGTCTGAGGTACCAGAGCCATCTCTTCGGGAGGAAGGTCATAGAGATCTTTATCCATGGGGTCTCCAGGATTGATCTTGTTCTGAATTCCATCGATCGCGGCCATTAGCATAGCAGAGAAACCCAGATAGGGATTACAGCTGGGGTCCGGGCAGCGGAATTCAATGCGTTTGGTCTTGGGAGAAGTAGAGTACATGGGGATACGAACACAGGCGCTCCTATTACGGCTGGAGTAGGCCACGTTTACCGGGGCCTCGTAACCCGGGACTAAACGCTTATAGCTATTGGTGGTCGGGCTGACAAAGGCCAATAGAGAGGGCACATGTTTCAAAATGCCCCCGATGGCGTATAAGGCCGTCTCGGATAACCCTGAATATCCATCCCCTGCAAAGAGATTCTGATCTTCTTTCCAGAGTGAGAGATGCACGTGCATGCCGCTACCGTTATCACTAAAGAGTGGTTTCGGCATGAAGGTCACGGTCTTATTGTACTTTTTCGCCGTGTTTTTAATCACATACTTGTATTTCAGAAGATTGTCCGCCATCTGAACCATCGGGCTAAAGCGCATATCGATTTCCGCCTGTCCGGCTGTGGCCACTTCATGGTGTTGGACCTCTATCTGAACACCGATCTTTTCCAAGGTCAGGATCATCTCGCTCCGTATATCCTGCAGGCTATCGGTTGGGGGGGCCGGAAAGTAACCCTCTTTATATCTGGGCTTATAGCCCAAATTAGGCGCTTCCACTTTTCCTGAATTCCATCGGCCTTCCTCGGAGTCGATATGATAGTAGCCCTCGTGTTGATTCTGATCAAAACGAATATCGTCAAAAATAAAAAATTCGGCCTCAGGGCCAAAGAAGGCCGTATCAGCCAACCCCAGACTCTTCATATAATTCTCCGCTTTCCGCGCAATATTCCGGGGATCGCGGGTGTAGTCTTCACCTGTCACCGGATCACAGATATTGCAGATAAACACCAGGGTCTTTGCCTTGAAGAAAGGATCGATAAATGCCGATTCCGGTACAGGTTTGACCAGCATGTCCGATTCATTGATCGCCTGCCACCCGCGAATGCTGGAGCCGTCAAAACCCAGGCCCTCTTCGAATACCTTCTCGTCTATTTCTCTTGGTATTGTCGAGAAATGCTGCCAGAGCCCGGGAAAGTCCATGAATCTGATATCCACGATCTCAACACCCTCTTCTTTGATAAACTTTACCGCGTCTTTTGCGGTCTTTATTTCGCCCATCTGTTGACCTCCTTATATTGATTGGAATATATATTATGACTCCCCGTCGTCCATCGGGGTGTAATCGTAATCGAATCTCTTGGAATCATACTTTGGAAAACACTCTCGGTTATATACCCTTTTTGTTCTTGATCTGTCTAGCCCATGTTCATGACCGAGAGCAATGTTGGATATACACCTAAAGATCCATGTGCTATGCGGCTTCCTCACGCAAGACTTGTGCCATGAAACACCATCCCAAGATTACGCTTTATTTCAATGGGTTGCAAAGACAAGGAGGGAAAACCCACTGGCCTCAAAATTACATTTTTGTAGATATGGCAGGGGTCATACTACAAAATAGTGTTTCCAGAATTTTCTAAAATGGCATCTTAGAATTCCGAGCTTCGATAACATCATAAAAAGTCCTTATTAGACTAAAGAATCAGAGGCAAACGTCTCCTTCTCATGCCATTTGAATAGCCCGGAGGGCTGCTACGAACTCATCCTCCATAGCCCGCCCATAGTAAGCCATTGCGACCCGTCCTGAGCTTGTCGAAGCGGAGGAGAAGCAGTTACACTACGGAGGACGGAAGGTGTTTGATAGCATAACGCAGTGATTTTATAACTTGTTGAATAGCCTGAGAATGTGTTATGGATAGATGGAACACATGCCCCGCCCCTATTCGCGGGGCATTCTGATATGGTTTTGCGGATAGAGCAAGGAAAGGAGTCGTGCAACGCCATGGACTGGAGAGCGAGAGTCTATTGCGGTTCGCTAACAACCTCTGATAAGGACAGAGACGTGCTTCTCATGGGATGGGTGGATGCCATTCGGGACCACGGGAGTCTGTTGTTCATTCACCTTCGGGATATCCGCGGCATTGTACAGGTCGTCTTTAATCCCGATATCCATTTGGCAAGCTATGAGAAGGCTACCTTGTTAAAAGAGGAATTTGTGGTCGAGGTGCGCGGCAAGGTCGCATTAAGAGAGAATGGCACTGAAAACCCAAATCTGGACACAGGAGACATAGAGGTCTTTGCCACTGGTCTGGAGATCCTCTCTGAGGCGAATCCCCTTCCCTTTCAAATCTCCGAAAAGGCCATGGTCTTTGATGAAGAGATTCAATCTAAACCGGTCAACGTGGATGAAGAGCTGCGACTGAGGTACAGATATCTTGATCTTAGGCGTCCTTCTGCACAAGCCGTTTTTTTGAAACGTCACCAAATATTGAAATGCATTCGGGACTATTTCCATGAACTCGGTTTTGCTGAAATAGAAACTCCTGTCCTAACAAAGAGCACACCCGAGGGGGCCAGAGACTATCTGGTCCCGAGTCGCATCCATCACGGAAGATTCTATGCTCTTCCCCAGTCTCCTCAGTTATTCAAACAGATTCTGATGATGAGCGGTATGGATCGTTACTTTCAGGTTGTCAAGTGCTTCCGGGATGAGGATCTGAGGCCCAACAGACAACCCGAATTTACCCAGCTCGATATGGAGGCATCTTTTATCGATGAAGAATTCATCTATGAAACCATTGAAGAACTGATAGTTCGAACGTTCGCGCTGGGAGGGATCGGCCTTCCCAGGTCTTTTCCACGCATGACCTATGAAGAGGCCATAAATCGGTATGGCTCAGATTCTCCGGATATCCGGTTTGATATGGCCTTTGAAGATGTTACAGATATTGTGAGGGATACAAGCTACGGCATTTTCAAGCAGATCATTGGACAGGGAGGCAAGGTCAAGGGTATTTGCGTCAAAGGGATGGCCGAAGAGCTGAGTAAAAACGTCCTTCAAAACGAGTACGCTTTGAAGATCGTCCCCTCATTCGGGGCGAAGGGGATGACCTGGATGAAGGTAATCGATGGAAAACTTGAGTCCAACATTGTCCAGTTTTTCGATCCCAGCGAGCAGGAAAGGCTTAAACGGCGTTTCGGCGCCGGTGACGGTGATGTCATTATGATGATCGCGGATACGTCCGTAGATCTGGTTAACAAGGTACTCTCTTCTCTTCGCCTTCACCTGGCGGAGAGATTGGGGCTGATTCCCGGAGATCGCTTCTGCCCTTTGTGGATCACGGACTTTCCCCTGTTTGAAAGGAAAGAAGAGGGATTAGACTCCCAGCATCACCCCTTCACCATGCCCGATCGCGTTGATTTTGATCCCGCGGACCGGGAGGACCTGCTCCGTCTGAAATCCAGGGCCTATGACCTGGTGGTCAACGGAGAGGAACTGGGTGGGGGCAGCATCCGTATCCACAAGATGGAGATTCAGGAAAGGATTTTCAAGGCCCTTGGATTGACTCAAGAAGAGGTAGAAACCAAGTTCGGATTCTTTCTGACTGCCATGAAATATGGCGCTCCTCCTCATGGCGGTCTGGCCTTGGGTCTGGACAGGGTCATCGCCATGATACTAAGGACACCCTCCATCCGGGATGTTATCGCCTTTCCCAAGAACCGAAGCGCCCTGTGCCCCATGACCCAGGCACCCTCCCCTGTGAGTAAGGCTCAGCTAAGAGAACTGGGATTGGGTTCAAAGGGGGTCTCTGGAAGATCAAAAATGCGATTCGATGGCTCTTCTCAACACGGAATTGAGGATTCCTCAGAGTGGGAGAGGATCTCTGAAGAGGAGGTCAAGCATGTGGCAAAACTAGCGCGTTTGAGCGTGACCGATGTGGAAGCCGAGGCCTATCAAAAAGAGCTCAATGCCGTGTTGGACCACTTTGAAACACTGCAAGGATTGGACACGGAATCCGCCGATCCCATGAGCCATGTACTGGAGTTGAAGAACGTGTGGCGAGAAGATGAACCGGAGGAACAGACGAAAACTGATTCTCTACTGTCAAATGCTCCTGACAGAGAATCCAGTTATTTTAAAGTACCCAAGATTCTAGGGTAGAGTCCATAATCTGTTGTCTATGGCCCATTGCATCACTAATCTCAAAGACTTGGACCTAGGGCTTTGGACAATCATCAATGGACGTATGAAAATTGAAAGGTCCAGAAGAAATGGAATTATGTGACCAGAGTGCGTTAGAGCTGGCCCGTTTACTCACTCATGGAGAGGTCAGTTCTAGGGAGATCACCGAGTCTGTCTTCAACAGGATTGAGGAGAGGGAAACGACCGTTCAT
>CAZFMX010000084.1:0-13865 GCA_964520425.1 uncultured Desulfobacteraceae bacterium | reverse complement strand
TCCACGACCTCTGGAGAAATGGTGGTGAAACTGAAAAGAGACCCCCATACCCCCACGTCATAGAACCTGCAAAAATGATGTAAAATATTTCTGAGACACGACGCTAGATGAATTGGGAAAATGTTACACAACCTCTAGACTACTTTGGATAGCCTCTTACATCATATCTTCGCGGATGTACAAGAAATGAGGCATGGGCTGTTCACTCAAGACGATATCTCAGAGAGAATTCCACTGAATCCCGCAGTGATCTGAGCTTTGAGGGTTTACGCCCACGAACCTATAGCAGGATGTATAGCTCGCATAGAAGGAAAGGCCTATTAAACCCTCAAAGGTCTGATCACCGCCTCCGGCCCCTATAGATATCGTCTTGTGGGAATGGTTCGTGCCTCATTATTTGAATTGCTTCCCGAGCACTACACAACTAGGGATTCCTGCCACTCTCGATCAATAATCTTTTGCCTTTCTCTTTTTCCTCAATCCCTTTGGATATGACCAGTTTCTTCCCTAACCTCCTTCCGTCATCAAGCACATGACGGTCTCGTCTCAAAGCGTTTTGCCTTACGCTGATGGTCCTTGGATATTTATAGAAAACATGCTCCTTAAGCAAAGGATCTTCAATCCTGACCAGTGCCAGCTTCTTTCCAGCCATTTTCTCAAAGTGCTGTGATTCCATCTTTGATCGGAATCCTTCAATAATCCCCACGGCGAAGTCACTCTTTCGATATCGATTCAATCCCTTTTTTTCATTGTACTTTGCCCATTGGGAATCAACATAGTGTTTTACAAAATCATGGACATAAACAGCGATTTTCACATTTTGACTGGTCCCGGTCATCTCTAAGACATTTCCCCTCTTGCCTTTTTCCAGCACATAGGCCGGCACCCAGATGTTGTGGACGAAATAGAAATCCTGTATCAGGTTTGCGAGATAATTTTCTTCTCGAAAATGGCGCAACGCGGGCTTGCCCACAAATACACTGATAAAATGACGATCTTCATCATGCTTTAATAGGTCAATATTGTGCTTCTCGATGAATTTGTGTGCCTTTTCCATAGCGGCTTCTGCTTCATGTTGGTTTTTGCTTTGTGCAAGCGCCATGAGTTTCTTGATACGAACCAGTAACTTGTCTTCCGGGCTTGCCGTATCACCTAGTAATCTCTCGTCCAATGGTTTGTAGTTCCCTGAAGCCTCTGGATTGGCTCGGAGCATTCGGCACGCCTTCATGAAACCCGGACCGTGGGGGGGCTCTCCATTCGCTCCTAATAGCTCATGGGCAAGCTGATGGCCGATTTCATGCTTCAGAACCTCTTGAACAGTGTCCCAGGAATGATTGAGAACAAGGTCCCGGCTTAGGCAAATTTCTCGTTTTTCGAAAGAGAAATGTCCCCATCCGTTCTTCAAGTCTCCCAGGCTGAATATGGGCCTAGACAGCCTTTCTCTGTATGACGTATCCAGAACCCAGAGGGCAGTCTCCCATTCACAGGCGAGTCCATGAAGAATTCTGTGCTCCAGTTTCTGCTGCATCTCAGCAGTCTTCTCTTTTTGCATGTTTGAATAAACTTTCCCGTAAGTCTAAAAGGGTGAAGATGGTCGCCTTGTGCCTTTCTTTACAGTGTCGAGATTAAAAGCTCCATTAAATCAATGACCCTTATATAGTCTTCTAAGCCAAGGGTCTTTATGGCATCTTCAAAGTGTATAAGGCAAAACGGACATGCCGTGACAATGACACTCGCCTCTACATCTATAGCCATTTGAATCCTTTTTTCCGCCATTCGAACGTTTTCCTGTTTGATCTCGTGCCAGAGGATGACATCCCCTCCGCCACAGCAGAAGCTCCTGTCCCGCGCCCGCTCCATTTCCACCAGGTTAAGGTCCGGAATGGCTTGGAGTATCTTTCTTGGGGCATCATAGATATCATGGTGTCTCCCCAGATAACAGGGATCATGATAGGTATAGACATCCAGGCTGTTCAAATGCTTTTTGGGCCTCAACCGGCGCCTCTCGATAATCTCCTGGAAGAATTGAGTGTAATGGATGACATTCAAAGGAATGGGATAGTCATTCTTCAGGGTGTTGAAGGCGTGAGGATCCGTGGTGATGATTCTCTTGAATCCAAAGCCTTTGAGGACCTCCACGTTTTCTTCCATTAGAAGTTGAAAGAGTCCTTCTTCACCCAAACGGCGGACCTGATGTCCTGAGTCCTTTTCATTCGGTCCTAAAACGCCGAAGTCTATTCCTGCCCTGTGAAGACCTTTCACAATAGAGGAGGCAATATTTTGGATTCTCGGATCGTATGAGGCGTAGCTGTCCACGAAGTAGAGTACATCCACCTCCTCTCCCTCTTCCAAGATCTTTACGGGGATGTCTTCTACGTCTTTTACCCAGTCCACTCGTTTTGCAGGCGGTTTGCCAAAAGGGTTCCCGGTTTTTTCAAGGTGTACCAGAACCTGGTTGAATACCTTGGGGTTTTGAGAGGTCTCTATGAGATGGCGCCTCATGTCTATGATCTTGTCAATATACTCAATAAAGACGGGACACTCCTCCTCACACGCCCCGCAGGTGGTGCATGACCAGATTTCATCATGGGATATAAGATCCCCTACCAGAGGAGAGCCATCCCTCTCTGCCTCGTTCACCTCTTTACGCTTTAGAATGGGAACCTTTTTATACCCGTAGTCCCTTAGCTTGAGAGTGATCATCTTGGGGGAGAGGGGACGTCCGATAGCGTTTGCCGGGCAGTGATCCGAGCAGCGTCCGCATTCGGTACAAGTGAAAAAATCCAAGATATGTTTCCATGTGAAGTCTTCAAATCTCTCTATGCCCAAGCTCTCCAGTTCTTCCAGATTGTCGACACCCCATTGTGCAGGCTTTATCCGCCCTTTCGTGAGTTTTCTGAGGAATACGTTGGGAAGGGCCGTAATAATATGGAAGTGTTTGGACAGGGGCAGGAAATTGAGGAAAAAGAAGAAAATGAGAATATGAAGCCAATAGCTCAGAGCGTGGATGACTGAAAGAGTGTCGGAAGAAGCACCGGACAGTAGAAGAGCGGATAGGTTTGTGGCCGGAAGCCATTCCGAAGCGATGGTCTCTATTCTCATTAAGAGGAGGGCGCTCCCTTCATAGAACATATCGGTCAACATAAGAAGGATTATTAGGGCCAGGACGAAATAGGCCTCGAATTGATGGCTGTCTTTATACCTTTCAGGTCTTACTACGGCCCGCCTGAGTATGGTCCATATACAGGCAATGAAGACCATTAATTCACATACATCTTTGAGGCTGTTGTAGTCCCTACCTAATTCTCCTTCCATGAAAGGACGCAGAACAGGAAAATTCATTCCTTGGGTGATCAGATCAATGGAGCGCAGACCCAGGATCACAAAACCCCAGAATATGACGATGTGTATCAGGCCTGCCCAGAAGTAACGGGGTTGCCTCTGTTGAAAAAACCCGTAGGAAATGAGATCAAGGAATCTTTTGATGATATGAGAAAAACGGGGATCCGGACGGCCCATACGGATCAATGTATAGCGTCTAAAAAGAATATAGAGAAATAGGCCTAGGGCTGAACAAAAAATCAGCCATGTGAAAACATATCCCGGGATACCAAGATAGACTTGATTGGCCGGATGTATGGGAATCATATTCAGCCTCTTTTGAGTGGTTGCGGTTTTTTAAGGATGCTTTTTTCAGGAGGTCTATCTCTATCATGATCCGGTGCCCTGTTTCAAGGAGATATGCCTGCCTTTCAAGCGCTTGATATGGAAAGTATATATAGCAAGGCAAATTTCTCAATGGAAAGAGGTTTTACTGAAGTGACTGGTGGGAGGGCGCCGTCTTTTCGTAACTTATCTGTGGGGGAAGCCCTGGATTTCCGCCTCGAAGAGGCGGGAAGAACAGCGGAGGGGGCAAGTTTCCCTAGCAGATAAGTCCCAGAAAAGACCAGGCCGGGAGCCTCGGAACGAAAGAAAAGCCTCTTTCCGTTGACTCTCTTTGGTGGCACCTCACTCAGGTCGGAAGGTGATTGGTGAATTCCCTCGTCTTGCTGAACTCGATTTCGGGCCATTTTTCTAGACAATAGCCGAGATGCCATTCACTTGTGGTCAAATAGACCCTTGACCCCTCGCTATCCCATGCCATATTAGCGCTGTTTTGTCGCTCAAACTCTTCCATTTTCTTGGCATCGTTACATTCGACCCATCGCGCGACATTGAAATTAACCGACTCATAATCAGCATCCACACCATATTCAGACCTGAGGCGTTCCATCATGATGTCAAGTTGGAGCATCCCCACGGCTCCCAGGATGTAGTCGTTTCCCTGAACCGGCCTGAAAACTTGAGCGACACCTTCCTCTGCAAGATGGGTCAGCCCTTTTTTAAGATGCTTTGCCTTCATGGGATTTTTGAGAATGATCTTTTTGAAGATCTCAGGGGCAAAGCTGGGGATCCCGAGGAACCTCAAGGGCTCTTTGTCCGAGAAAGTATCCCCAATTTTAATCGTTCCATGGTTGTGAATGCCTATGATATCACCCGGATAGGCCTCTTCCACGTTTTCGCGATCGTTGGCCATAAAGATAGTGGCATTTGAGAATGTCATGTTTTTCCCTATCCTGTGATGAGCGGCTTTCATTCCTCTCGTAAATTTCCCTGAGCAGATTCGAACAAAGGCTATTCTGTCCCTGTGCGCGGGATTCATGTTGGCCTGAACCTTAAATACAAAGCCGGAGAAGGGTTCTTCATAGGGAGAGACATCCCGAGTCACAGCAGCCCTGGGACCGGGACAGGGAGCTATGTGCACAAAGGTGTCCAACATCTCTTTGACGCCAAAGTTATTGATAGCACTTCCGAAGAAGACAGGCGTCTGATTGCCCTTCAGATAGTGGTCGAGGTCAAATGGATCTGCAGCGCCTTGAATCAGCTCGATATCCTCCCTCAGCTCATCGACTTGGCTTCCAAGAAGCTCATCCAGGTATGAGTCGTATGGGTCATTAACTACAATACCTTGCACGCCGGTTGTGTTCTGCCCCGGCGTGAATAGATGAAGCTTATTTTTATAGAGACTATAAACCCCCTTGAACCTTTTCCCCATGCCGATGGGCCAGGAAAGGGGGGAGCATTCGATTTGGAGCTTGTCCTCAATATCTGAGAGTATATCAAGAGGAGCCATGCCTTCCCGGTCCAGCTTGTTGATAAAAGTGATAATGGGCGTGTTGCGCATTCTGCAGACTTCCATGAGCTTTTCGGTTTGAGGTTCAACTCCCTTGGCGTTGTCAATCACCATGAGGGCGCTGTCAACGGCTGTCAGAACCCGGTATGTATCCTCTGAGAAATCCTGGTGTCCAGGTGTATCAAGGAGGTTGATCTCGAAACCCATATAATTGAATTTCATGACTGATGTGGTAACAGAGATGCCCCTCTCTCTTTCGACGGCCATCCAGTCGCTTGTGGCGTATCTTTCGGCCTTACGTGCCTTCACCGCTCCTGCATGCTGAATAGCCCCTCCAAATAAAAGGAGCTTTTCAGTCAAAGTGGTTTTCCCGGCGTCTGGATGGCTTATGATGCCAAATGTCCGGCGTCTTTTAATCTCTTTGATGTTATGGTTCATGATATGTTCGTCTTTTCTCTCATACTCTCTTACACATTGTGGAGATAAAAAAAGGGCCCCTCCACAATAGTCCTTGACGGAGAGCCCTCGTGTGTCATTAATGAATCAACTCAATTTCAGTCACTGCCGTGGCCGCATGACCTTTCGCCCCTCCTCTATCCCAGTAACAATCAAAAAGTCCTCATGACTCAATCCTACAAATCCCTTCTCAGTGGGCAGAGTATAAGAAATTTGCCTCCATGTGTCAATCCAGGATATTGACCCTGATCCACCATCAAGGTGTCATCTGCTGCGTTGCCTTCGGTCGTTTCTCCTTGCGGCGTATTACTTATACGCCTCAGTCGGCACTCCTCGGCGTCTTACATCTAACACCTTGCTGGTGCCCAGGGCTTCTTCAAAATCCACCATCCTTGGTACATAAACAGAGATTTGATGGTGGATTTTGGTTGAACCCTGATCAGTGGTCTACAGACGGAAAACGGCTTTTTGGTTTATTGAGAAGATCCCGGCTCTGGTATGCCTTTTTCATCCGGATCTATTCTTGGGGCCTCAAACCAAAGGCCTTCCAGGTCATAGAATTCTCGGTCAGGTTGGTAAAAGATGTGGATGACTACATCATCATAATCCAGCAATACCCAATGCCCTTCCTGCTCCCCTTCCGATCCATAGGCTTTGAAATTCTCCTCATCCATTCTCTCTTTTAGATGACGGGTAATGGCCTGAACTTGTCGGATGGAGTTCCCGCTGGCGATCAGGAAATAGTCGGTAATAGAGCTCAATTTTTCCATTTTAAACAAGACCGGGTTTATGGCCTTTCGCTCTTTGACGATATTCAGACAAAGGAGAGCCTTATCGAGAACCTGCATGGATTTTGTATAACTCCTTTTCTATAATATACGACCGAACGGATTCCAGAACCAGGAAGCGAATAGACTTTCCCGCCATAGCTTTTTCCCTTATTTGAGTCGACGAGACGTCCATATGTGTCGTCTGTTCGCAGATGATCTTGTTTCCTGATGAATGGAGAAAGACCCCTTCTTCATCCGAACGAATGAAATCTATGCCAAGGGATGAGAGAAAAGGTTCCAGTTCACGGTATGGAGAACCGGGTCTCGTGATGACGACAAAGTGGGCATAGTCGAAGAGCCTTTCATAATCTTTCCATGTCTTGATCTCCAGAAAGGCGTCCATGCCGATAATGAAAAAGAGAACGGGGTCAGGTCGGAAAATCTGATGTAGTTCCCTGAGGGTTTCTACAGAGTAAGAATAGCCCTGACGACGACCTTCAAGGTCCAAAGCCTCGAATTTGGGTGACTCTTGGGCAGCCAGTTGGGTCATAGCGAAACGGTGTTCAAAAGGGGTGACGGGCTTTGTCCCCTTATGGGGCGGAACGGCCGAGGGGATCAGGAAGAGCCTTTCCAACTTGAGCTTCTCAGTGATCTCTTCCGCCACCCGCAGATGTCCCAGATGTATGGGGTCGAAAGTGCCTCCCAGAATGCCTAGTCTCAAATGTCTTTCCTTTCCAAAAAAAGGTGCATTAATTTCCCATTCTGGGAATGGGAGAAAATCCCTCGCCTTTAGGCGAAGACTTCAGTTCGATTTTATTTAGACAGTCAGGATTCAAGGGTTCCAGGATTCTAGGATTCAAGGGAAGGCATAATCGTTTTTTCACTTGGCCCCTTGACCCCTTGGCTCCTTGGACCCTTAAGCCTTCGGCTTCAGCCGAAGGTGGTTGACTTTAAGACTGAAGGGCCTCAAGGCGTTCAAGCCTCGACATGGTTTTCCTTCGGCCTTTGTTCTTTATTATGGAATCTCTCCGTGATGTGCTCTTTCACCTGTTCAATGCCCTGACCGGTCAGCGCGGAAACAGGCAAGGCATCTATTTTCATCTCTTTCAGGGCTTTCTTCAGACCTTCTACATCTCTGTGCTCGGACGAAGAAATGTCCATTTTGTTAATCAGGACCATATAATCCTTCTTTGAAAGGGAAGGACTGAACTTTTCCAGTTCATTCCTAAGTGCAAAGAAATCCTCCAGCATGTTGTCTTTCGGGATGTAAGTGATATCCAGGAGGTGGAGCAGAAGTTTTGTTCTTTCAATATGCTTCAGAAAACGAAGGCCTAGGCCCCGTCCCTCACTGGCCCCGTCTATCAACCCGGGGATATCCGCTATGGTCAGGGCACGGTCATCTTCAAAGGTGATCACACCTAAGTTGGGCACCAGGGTTGTAAAAGGATAACTGTCAATTCGAGGATGGGCCGTTGTCAGACGAGAGAGCAGGGTTGATTTGCCTGCGTTTGGGAATCCAATGAGTCCTATATCGGCGAGGTATTTAAGAGAGAGTTTGATGAGCTTATTTTGGCCGGGAAGACCGGGTTGGGCCATTCGCGGTGCACGATTGGTTGAGGTCGTAAAATGCTCGTTTCCTTTTCCACCCCTTCCTCCTTGGAGAAGGAGGATCTCCTGGTTTTTCTCGATCAGATCGGCGAGTAACTCGCCGGAGTCGCGATCATAGATCATGGTCCCCAAGGGAACACCTATAATCACATCATTGCCGTCTTTGCCTGTTTGACTTTTTCCCCTTCCAGGGCGTCCATGTTGAGCCTTAAAATGCCTTTTGGCCCTGAAATGATCTAGCGTGTGAAGCCTTGTAGAGGCCTTTATGATGATATTTCCCCCGTTTCCGCCATTTCCGCCGTCAGGCCCCCCCCTGGGTATATATTTTTCTCTGCGGAAACTAACGCAGCCTCTTCCCCCATCGCCTGATCTTATTGAAATTACAGCTTCATCTATAAAGGCCATCTTGTTTCTAAAGAGGGGAAGAAGATCGCCACAGGGCTAAACGGCGTAAACACTCACCTTTTTTCGATATTTCCCAAACCTCTCAAAGGTGACGGTTCCATCGATCTTGGCAAAAAGCGTATAGTCTTTCCCCAGACCCACGTTTTCTCCCGGATGTATCCGGGTTCCTTTCTGCCTGATAATGATGTTACCGGCTCGCACCTTTTGGCCCCCGTACCTCTTTACGCCATATCTTTGACCGGCACTGTCCCTTCCATTTCGGGAACTGCCGCCTCCCTTTTTATGTGACATGGTTTATAACCTCATTTCCTGCAGGATTTTGTGAGACCTTTGAAAAACGCTCCCTTTTGCCCAATCTCGGCGTCAGGCTCAAATTCTAATCCTCGAAATACTATATGTATATTCCTGTGGTTAGAATTCTCGCCTTCCTTGACATTGAACAAAATTGAACATTTTTTAAAGGTCTCTCTGTTTAAGTCTTAACAAAAGCCCCATGGCTTGTTTAGTTAAAGTATGACAAATTAAGCCTTAATATCATCAATTCGGACAAGAGTAAAATGCTGCCGATGACCTCGTTTTCTTCGATAGTTCTTTCTCTTCTTGTATTTAAAAACGATGATTTTTCTTTGCCTGTCGTGGTGTGTAATATGACCCTCCACGGTGACATTTTCAAGATAGGGCTTGCCTATGTTGACGTTGTCCCCGTCAGAGGTCAAAAGGACCTTGTCAAAAGAGACGGTGTCCCCCACTTCACCCGCCAGCTTTTCCAGCTCCACGTCTTCACCAGGCGCAACGCGGTGCTGTTTTCCTCCTGATTCAATCACTGCGTACATATCAAACAATCGCTCCTTTAACCAAATTCTTCATCTTATGTGGCTAGAATCACAAAGTCAATTCAAAAATGCCCATAAATAATGGTGCCCCCGGCGCGACTCGAACGCACGACACCCAGATTAGGAATCTGGTGCTCTATCCACCTGAGCTACGGGGGCATGTCAGTAAAATCTGCACATGGGTCGGTTGCTGAGACGGCCCGACCAGAAATATGTGACAGTTTTGTGACATTTTGCCGGAGAAGTCAAGCCATTTGCGAGAATGGTTTTATGATTTTACACATGCTGCATATTTTTTTTCTGATGAAATATAGTGAGTTATCCGGATAAGCAGGTGGCATGCGGGCATGCTGTGAAAGGTGTTTAGAGCTGCTCAAATCAACCAATCAATAAGCGTCCGGTCCTCGGTAGCCCTCAAATTGATGTTTCGATATTTCTAGAAATATGGTTGACAAGAGAAGCTGAGTGCGATAATCGAGTCTTATGGAGATTGAAAAGGCAGCAAAATGTCTGGCAGAATTGGGGAACCCATTACGGCTCTCTGCGTTCCGGTTGCTGGTCCGGGCAGGGCATGAGGGCCTTCCGGTCAAGGACATCCAGACCCACCTGGGCATTCCGCACTCCACCTTATCCCACCATATCGCCCATCTCGTGTCTGCCGGTCTTGTTAAGCAGACCCGGGAGGGCCGGATACTGCGGTGTCATGTGGATTACGATGAGATCCAGGGAGTGCTGGATTTCTTGATGCAGGATTGTTGTGCAGGAATCGTTATGACTAAGTGTGAATAGATGTTTCTTTTCGGTGAACCATAGAATCAGTCAGGGGAGAATGAAGGATGGTGGTTGATGGGTCTGTAAATGGAAATGAGGTTCCGGTTATAAAAAAAGAGAAAAGGCTGGGATTTTTCGAAAAGTATCTGACCCTGTGGGTCATCCTTTGCATTCTTGCAGGTATTACCCTTGGAAGGGTGGCGCCGGGAGTGGCCCGATATCTGGACGGTCTCGCCCTGTATGTGGGAGATGCTCCTGTGGTTTCCATTCCTATAGCCATCTGCCTTTTCTTTATGATGTACCCGATCATGGTCAAGATCGATTTCGGTGAAGTGCTCAAAGCCGGAAAAAATACCAAACCGGTATTCCTCACACTTTTCGTCAATTGGGCTGTCAAACCCTTCACCATGGTGGCCATTTCCGCCTTTTTTCTGGGAACCCTGTTCTTGGCATTTATCGGCCCTGAAGCGGTGGATTATGTGAAAATGCCCTTTGGCCTGGATCTATCCATAGGGGATACATACGGGGTAGGGAAGGTGGCCATGGCTAACGGGGTAAAGGTGCTGGAAGTCCCACTATGGCGGAGTTACCTTGCAGGATGCATCCTTCTGGGTATCGCCCCTTGCACGGCCATGGTTCTGGTATGGGGCTTCCTTTCCAGGGGTAACGACGGTCACACATTGGTCATGGTGGCCATCAATTCCCTCGCGATGCTCTTCCTCTACGGTCCTTTAGGAGGCTTTCTCCTTGGCGTGGGTAGGCTTCCTGTCCCTTGGCAGGCCCTGGTGCTCTCCATCGGCATCTATGTTGCCCTGCCCCTCGCGGCCGGGTATTTATCCAGAAAGCTGATCATTGGTGCGAAAGGGGAAGCCTGGTTTAAGGAGAGGTTTCTTCATGTCTTGACACCCATTACCATTATCGCGTTACTGATCACCCTAGTGTTGATATTCTCCTTTAAAGGGGATGTGATTGTGTCCAATCCCCTCACCATTCTTTGGATCGCCATTCCCCTTTTCATCCAGACCAATCTTATTTTCTGGTTGACCTACGGGTTGGCCAGGTGGCTCCGGCTCGACTATGAAGACGCGGCCCCGTCGGCCATGATCGGCGCCTCCAATCACTTTGAGGTGGCCATTGCAACAGCCACCATGCTCTTCGGGCTCTCCTCTGGCGCGGCCCTTGCAACAGTGATCGGTGTACTCATTGAAGTGCCTGTCATGCTGATGCTTGTAAGGATCTGCCTGAAAACGACCCACTGGTTTTCGGCGAAAGAACCGATGTCCCACACGTGAGAAAGGGTGCGTTTTCCCAAATGGGTGCGGTACAATGGAACTCACTAGGAGACTCCTTTCCCCATGAACCTTATTCATATAAAAACATTGCCGTTGAAAAGGAAGGGGTATTGATGTAAATTGGCATGAATAGTGGGGATGTAGCTCAGTTGGGAGAGCGGTACGTTCGCAACGTACAGGTCGTGGGTTCGAATCCCATCATCTCCACCAACAAATCCAACCAGTTGCGTCGATTTAAGAGAGTCGGTGCTCTCCTTTGTGGAGTTTTAACCCCAGATGTTTCACTAGCTCAAACTGGCTTAAAGGTTGCCCGTGATTTGAAGGCGGAAGATCGATTGCACACTGAGGTCGCGTTCCTCGATGAAAAGCATCGAATATCTTTCGGAAATATTGACGATTCTTGTGATACAAGGTAAAAGGCAAGTTCCCAACAAGAATGGTTAGGACTTGTCTCTATACTTTTCACTTTAGGAGTAAAACTTAATAGGAGTACTGATTTTTTTTAATGCTTTATTGATGGGCTTCTTTTTTACCCAATGATTCTGCGATAATTGATGTCACAAGAGCATTCATGCTTACACCTTCTTGTTTTGCTCGTGCAGCTAGCCTCACATGCAAACTTTTTGGTATTCGTTGTACAAAACGACCACTCGCTTGATTACTGCCAGGCTCAGGAATAGAGTCATTGAATTCTGTTGCTGTTTCAAGCCATGAGTTCATAGCATCAATGCCGTTTTTTATCGCCTCTTCAATTGTGTCACCATCAGAGATGCAACCGGGCAAATCAGGAAAAGATATTAAATAGCCTCCCCCCTCTTCCTCTGAAAGTTTCTTGATTTCAAATGGGTACTTGAATTGATTTTCCATAATTTTATTCCCCCTCTCCTTCGTCGATAAGGCGAACAAATCTTTTAATATAGATTGGTTTAAGAGGCCGGTGTGCTGGGACTGTGAGTTTTGATCTATTCGGATGTCGAAAAGTAACATGACTTGTCCCAGGCTGTCGCCATTCAATATGAAAACGTTTCGCGATATCCTTAAGCGTTTCAATCTGCCAATCACGGGGATTGTTTCGTAATTTGATCAATAATTTATCAATTTTTGCCATAAAAAATGATACTATCTGTGATATCACATGTCAAGTCTGTAATTCACCAAATTTTGTATGAAATTCGACACATAATGCTGGAGCCGTGCGACGGCGATAAGCCGGCTGTGCTTGTGATTTGTCGGCCGAACGTATCTATTCGCCTTCGCCTGAATTCCTTGCGGCTTGCCGCAGGGATGAATGGTGAGGTGAACCGCGCCGTAGCTCGAAGAGCGAAGGCGGGTTGGCTATGACGCAATTCCGCTTGATACCCACCGCTTGTGGTGGGAACTCCATTGCAAATCCCTATCTATTTATTGAAGATCCGGGTATCATTTTAGCCCCAATCTTTCTGTATATCATGCGGAATAATATGATAGCCGGATCTATAGAATAACTTGTTCACGGTGACTGCGCCCCCGATGGGTGTCGATAATATCCGCTTGACTTGATATCATAATGTAGTATCATATATTCCATGAATAAAAAACAACGACAGACTCTAAATAAAATACTCGAAAAACCTGAGAGATCAGATATACCATGGTCTAATATTGAATCCTTAATTGTTGCTCTTGGTGGAGAGATATCAGAGGGGCGAGGTTCACGGGTAAGAGTAGTTTTAAATGATGTAAAGGCTGTTTTTCATCGGCCGCATCCTGAAAGGGTTACAGAAAAGGGTGCGGTGAAATCAGTAAGAAGATTTTTACAGGAAGCAGGAGTAATATCATGATGGAATATAAAGGATACTTTGGGAAAGTCGAATTTGATGATGAGACAAATATTTTTTATGGAGAAGTAATAAACCTACGAGATGTTGTAACCTTTCAAGGTGAAACAGTGAACAAATTGCGTAAAGCATTTCGGGATTCTATAGACGATTATCTTGATTTTTGTGCCTCTCGTGGGGAAGAACCTGAAAAGCCATATTCTGGAAAATTCGTTATTCGTGTCGATCCTGAACTTCACAAAACTATTTCTATAGAGGCAAAAAAAACTGGAAAAAGCCTCAATGCATGGGTTTCTGACAATCTATCTAAAATAATCCATGAAAACACAAAACGATCTAATTAACGAAGACCCGGCGAATCATCACACCGGGCTGGTTATCGGTTCGTTATGTTTGAAAGACAATGAAACTGAAGAAAGGTTTTCCACCAATAGCTGAAGAAACAGCAACAGTACTGATTTTGGGCTCAATGCCTGGAGAGGAATCGTTGAGGAAGAATGAATATTACGGACACCCAAGAAATGCTTTCTGGAAAATTATGGCTACTCTGTTTGGATTTGATTCTTCAATGGAATACGAAGAAAGAAAAAAAATTTTATTGAAGAACAGAATAGCCCTATGGGATGTAATGCGATTTTGCCAAAGGAAAGGCAGTCTCGACATCAATATAAAAAATAGAACGATCATTGAAAATGACTTTGATTCTTTCTTCAATAGTTATCCAAATATAGGGTATGTTT
>CAZFMX010000083.1:0-14536 GCA_964520425.1 uncultured Desulfobacteraceae bacterium | reverse complement strand
TTCCACGACCTCTGGATAGATGGTGGTGAAACTGAAAAGAGACCCCCATACCCCCGTGTCATAGAAGCTGCAAAAATGATGTAAGATATTTCTAAGACACGACACAAGTGTCCTATACTTCTTCTAAAGCCTTGATGTAGAATTTCTCCACATATTCCTTTACCATTCTCCGTGCGGAAAACGTGGCCGCGTTGCTCTTTATGGATTCCTTCATAATCCTCACCCAGTCGTGGGGGACCCCATTATCGGAAACCTTGTAGTAGAGGGGAAGGATCTCTTGCTCCAGTATCCGATAGATCGATTCGGCATCTGCCTTATCTCGATTTCCATCCACTTCTTCATGTTCGAAGGCCCACCCATTGCTCCCGTTAAATCCTTCTATCCACCAGCCATCCATGATGCTCAGGTGGGGCACACCGTTAAGCGCGGCTTTCATACCACTGGTGCCGCTCGCCTCCATGGGTGGAATCGGCGTGTTCAGCCAGATATCCACGCCATGGACCAAATACTGCGCCAACAACTCGCCATAGTCTTCGACAAAAGCAATGCGCCCGCCCATTTCGGGGTTGTGTACTGCGTTGAAAACTCGTTGAATGATTCTCTTGCCAGGGTCATCTGCAGGATGGGCCTTACCGGCGAAAATGATTTGAATCGGTCTCCATCTGTCATTGAGAAGCCTCTTTAGTCTCTCCATATCATGAAAGATGAGGTCTGCTCTTTTATAGGTTGCAAAACGTCGGGCGAAACCAATGGTCAAAACAGACGGATCGAGCAGTGTTCCTCCGGCCAGTGAAAGGGAAGGACTGACCCGGTCATTGGCCCAGCGCTGACGCGCTCGATCACGCATGGCATCGATCAGTTTGATTTTCAGCCAGTAATGAGTCTTCCAAAGCTCATCGTCCGGGATTTCTTCAACCAGCTCCCAAAGGTAGGGTTCATCGTGGTCTTCCAGCCAACCGGAATTCAGGTACTTATTGAAAAGGAGTTCCATCTTGGGTTCAACCCATGTGGGGATATGCACCCCGTTGGTTACATGACCGATGGGTACATCACCTTCCGTTAAGCCGGGCCAAAGGCTCTGCCACATTCGGCGAGCCACTTCCCCATGTCTTTTGCTTACGGCGTTACAGTATCCCGACATCCTGAGAGCAAAGGCCGTCATATTGAACCCGGCTTGGGATTCATCGGGATGGATCCCCAATTGAAAAAAGGCGTCATGCTCCAGACCAAGTGAAGGCCAGTACGAGGAAAAATACTTCTCCATCAAATGGAATGGAAAAACATCGTGGCCGGCCGGAACAGGTGTATGGGTGGTAAAGACCGTTGTTCGGCGGACTTTTTCGGCAGCCTCCTCATAGCGCATTCCTTCCTGTACACGATCCCTTATCCCCTCCAGTAAGGCAAAAGCGGGATGCCCTTCATTAAGATGCGTTACGGAGTGTTTGATCCCTAAGGCTTGCAGGACCTCAGACCCGCCGATTCCGAGAACGATCTCCTGACGCAAGCGCTGCTCGATATCCCCACTGTAGAGTCGGGCTGAGATTTCCCTGTTCCAGGGATCGTTCATTTCAATATCCGTATCCATCAGATAGAGATTGACTCGGCCGACACAGACCTTCCATACGGCCACATGAATGGGGGGCTCGATAAGAGGGACTTTGACCACAAGCTGTTCCCCGTTCTCCCTTAGGACCCTTGAGATTGAGGCCGCTTCCCGGACAAGGGTTTCGTCCCTACTTTCCTGCCAACCGTCCTCACTTATGATCTGATGGATATAACCCTCGGGATACATGAAACCTATGGCGACGAGTGGAACCTTCAGATCGCTGCATTCTTTGATGAAATCTCCCGCCAGAAAACCCAATCCGCCGGCGTAGAACGGCAAGGACCGATGTAATCCGTACTCCGCGGAGAAATAGGCGATCAGGGGGCTATCCGCATAGGAGCTGGTGTCGAGCACATGACACTTTTCCTCTCTGATTTCCTTTTGGAATTTTGAAAGGACCGCATCATAGTGACGCAAATAGTCAGGATTGTCGGCCGCGGATTCCAGGACCTCTTTGGGAATTTCCTTAAGCATCTTATCCGGATTATGTCCGCTGTCCTTCCAACCCTGACGGTTCAGCGTCTTAAAGAGCATTCTTGCCGCTGGGTGCCAACTCCACCAAAGGTTTTCAGCAATCTCTCCAAGTCCGATTAGCCGCGGGGGGAGGTTGGGAAATAGATTCTGAATTGTTTGTGTCATTCAAAAACCTCCTCACTAATTCACGCATGTAGCCGAAATATCATGCCTTTCTTCGCAGGGCAACGACCTCCTCAACCCGTTTTACTCCAGCCCTAGATTCTTGGAACAGACCTTCAGGAGAGGAGTAAAAGTGGGTATCAGTATATTACTTCCGGGGTTGACTTTCTTTTTTTTCTACGAATGTATTCAAATATTCTGCAGCGACCTCTTTTCCTCTAAGGCCAAAGGTGAGAGCCAAAACCGATGCAGCAGCCATCTATTTCGGGCTTATGGTCATGACATTGTTTTGAGTCCCAAAGCAGTTCTGAGAAAAGGCCTGGTTTCGAGGATCATTCCACCATTCCCCGTCAACCAAGAACTTGTACTCATACGTGCCGGGAGGGAGCATGACGATTTTTTCCCAATCTCCCCTTTTATCCCTCTTCATGGGATGTTTCTTGGTGTTCCAGTCATTAAAATCCCCTACTAGAAAGGCCTCCTTTGCTTCAGGAGCCTCCAAGGAGAATACGACCCTTCCTTTTTTCGTCTTTTCCTTCGTTTTTCCTTTTATTAACATTTTCTTATCCCCCCTTTGATACGTCTATTATTTGGACGATCTTCGAATACGGCTCAAGATTTCTACCGGGTCTTCTTTTTGTCTGATGAATAAGGCAAAATCAGGACAGTGCAGTTTACAAAATCGACCACCGATATACAAATCAGGATCGTAGACCTTCAGTTATTCGTTATTAATGAGAAAAATAACTCTTTTTTGACGGAATGCAATGCAGATGTCGTAGGACTTGTACCAGCCCCGAAAGATAGTCTTGGAGTGTTTCAATCTTAACTTTATTCCGGCCGTTGTTGGTCCCCTGAATTGACGCCTCAACAGTCTCGGAATCCTCCACAGAAAAAGGGTCTTGCATAGCCCAATGTCGATAACCTCATGAAAGACGTTCTTTTCACTATAGGAACTCCGGGTTCTCCTTTTTCGTGAATTGGAACCCTGAATTCTTGATAGGGATCGGGCACGGAAGACCATGACATTTACATGTGTTCAAGATTTATTCGTCTTCGCCAGAATACCCTGTGGCTTGCCGCAGGGATGAATGGCGAGGTGAACCGCGCCGAAGCTCGTTAGAGCGAAGGCGGGTTGGCTATGGCGCAATTCCGCTTGATACCCCACCGCTTGCGGTGAGGAGCTTCATTCAGAGGTGTGAAATCTCCACGAGAGAAAGAAGCTCTTCCACATCGGCGCGGTGGCACAATTCCGTGCCCGGCGTTTTGGCCGAGGCTGCCCCTGAAGCACAAGCGAGTCGAATGCACTCCTCCGAATCCCCGCCCCGGGAATGGGCCAGAATGAAACCCGCCACTGCTGAATCACCGGCTCCTACCGGGCTTTCTACTTCCACGGGTGGTGTTGCCGCTTTGATCTTTTGTTCCCTCGTGGAAAGAATCATCCCCTCCTTGCCCATTGAAACAAGGACATAGGTAATTCCTTTGTCATGGATCTGATCACAAGCGACGAGAATCTCAAATTCACTGTCAAGCTCTCTTCCCATGAGCCGAGAAAGCTCATAACGGTTCGGTTTAATCCCCGTGGGTCGATATTCCATCGACTCCTTCAACGCGGCCCCGTCCGTGTCCAGGAAAATGAAGGCCCCGCGCTTCTTACCCGCAAGAATGAGTTGCCCGTAGACATTGGGAGTCACGCCCCGCGGAAGACTTCCACTCATGACCAGATAGTCCATGCCCTGGATTTGACGAACGTTTTGATAGAATTCCCCTATCTCTCTGGCATCTACTTCCGGTCCAGCAGCACTGATCACGAACTGTCTCCCCGTGGCATTTTCCTTGAGTATAATGTTGGTTCTGGTGTTACGGGAGATTTTTGTGAAATCCGTCATGACCCCTGCATTGATCAACAACCCCTCCAGGTGCAAACCGTCGTAGCCCCCGATGAACCCAAGGGCCACGCTCTGCCCCCCAAGCTCTCGAATCACTCTCGAAACGTCAATGCCCTTGCCTGCCGCATAAACGGTCTCGGAAACCACACGGGTTGTGTCATCCTCCAGCAAACGCTCCACGGCAATCGCCCTATCCAATGCAGGATTCAATGTGACCGTGTAAATCATCTAACCCTCTTCTTAACTGTGTGTTTCTTTGATAAAAAAGACCATTCATTCAAATCGTTCGGCCCTTAAACACTTTTCAATCAGTCCTGCCGACTGGACTGTCGAATCTTTCTGCTTATATCATACGTTTTGAATCAACAAGCGATTTCAGTTTTTCTAGATTTGGCTTCCGTTTATAGAAAGGACCCCTACCGTCGTCATAGACCGTCGTTGTCGTTTCAAAACAGGGCCTGCTTGAATTAAGGTAGATCACACCAAGGGCCATCTTCTCCTCTTCAACAGCCACGCGGAAAGCGGCCGCCCGGTCCGTTGGATTATAGGCGGAGTCCAAATAATAGGTGTGCTTCTTAAACCAATCATAGGTGTTCATCTTATTAAAGGAAACGCAAGGCTGCAGGATATCCACGAGGGCGTATCCGCGGTGGGATATGGCTCTTTTTAGAATATCTTTCATGTGTTCAAAATCCCCCACAAAGGTCCTGGACACAAAAGATGCGTCAAATGCAATGCCCGCGGCAATGGGGTTGAAGGGTTCAGATGTTACACCTTTTACCTGCACGGGTGTCTTGAATCCCATGCGGCTTGTGGGAGATGCTTGACCTTTGGTGAGTCCATACACCATGTTATTGTGTACAATATTCGTGATATCCGGATTCCTGCGCATGGCATTGATTAAGTGGTTGCCTCCCTCGCCATACATATCACCGTCACCACTTTCGGCAATGACGGTTAAATCGGGATTTATCGCTTTGATAGCCGTGGCAGGGGGAAGGGCACGACCGTGCAGACCGTTAAAGACATTCGTCTTCAGATAATGGGGAATCTTGGCCGCTTGTCCTATTCCGGACACCATGACAAGGTTCTGGGGTGTGATCTCAAGTTCGGCAAGGGTCGCCTTAAGCGCCTTTAATATAGCAAAGTTGCCGCACCCTGGGCACCAGGCGATATCGATTGGCCCCATATCATATATGTCCGGATTCATTTCTCACTCCTTTTTGCTTAAAAGTTTTTCAAGACTCTCAACCAATTCCTCCACAGAAAATTGGGCCCCATTATATTTCAATATGGTTTCATGAATTTCAAGGTGCGTGTGTAGCCTTAAAATAGATGCAAACTGTGCTTCTGAGTTGCCCTCTATGACGATCCGTTTTTTTGCCTTCCTCAAGTATATCGACGTGTCTGGATGAAGAGGATAAACCTGCTTGAAATGGAGAAAAGCGACCTCATCTCTACCCAGAAGTAACAATGCCTCTTGGATGATAAAGTAGGTGGAGCCCCAGCCGATGAGCAGGGTATTATATTCATCCTTTCCAACCAGTTCGGGCGGGAAAGTCTCCTTTTCCATCTCGCGTAGCTTTCTCTTTCTTTTATCCACCATGGCGACCCTCATATGAAGATTCTCGGTGATGTGTCCCTCTTCGTCATGCTCGTCGCTGTCCGTCACCACAAGGCCTTTGCCATAGGCAGGCACGCCCCTTGGTGATACGCCGTTCTCAGTGATACGATATCGCTTGTAGTCGCCGTCCGTCTCAATGATTTGGTGTCCCTTGTTTTCGCCCTGAAGATCCAGGGTGGGGAGGTTGTAATAGGAATCGATGAAGTACTGGTCCGTCAGGATGAAAACAGGGACCTGAAATTTTGCAGCCAGTTGAAAAGCGTCGCGGGTAAGGTAGACTGCCTCTTCGAGCTTTCCGGGGGCGAGTATAATGCGGGGGAACTCTCCGTGACCGGAATATAATGCAAGCTGCAGGTCCCCTTGAGATGTCCTTGTAGGCAGGCCTGTCCCCGGGCCCGGCCTCTGAGCCAGATGAATAACCGCCGGACTTTCCATGACCCCGGCAAGGCTGACACCTTCTTCCATGAGGGTGAAACCACCTCCTGATGTGGTCACCATTGCACTGGCCCCGACGTACCATGCCCCCAGCATCATATTTACAGCGCTGATTTCATCCTCAGCCTGCTCGGAAATAATTCCGAATTTTTCGGCTTGTCCGGACAAAAATACAAGGACCGGAGTGGAGGGAGACATGGGATAGGAGGATATGAAATTGCATCCGCCAGCAATCGCACCGATCCCCACGGCCTCGGCCCCGTTGATGAAGATATCTTCGGCTGTATTGGAATAGGATTCAATGTGTATGGCGATTTCTCCTGCCTTAACAAGACCTCTGCCAATGTCAAAGCCCTTTTCCGCCGCTCTTCTGTTGTTTTCAAGAACCTCCGGTTTGCTTTTGGCAAAAAGCCTGTCCATGAATAGAGTTACAGATTCCCAATTCAAGCTGAAGAGTCCCGCCACAAGGCCCGCAGCCAAGGAGTTCGCGTAGATGGCCCCACCCATTTCTGATGCCAGTCGTGATAAAGGAATGTCAATCACCCTGGCCCCTTCTTTCTCATCGGTAAGACCCAACTGATCTTTGTCTGCCAGGATCAGGGTATCGGCGGATATCCTCGTTCGCACATGTTCCAGGGCCTCTTGATTAAGGGGGATAAGGAGATCAATTCTATCGAGCAGGGCCGGACGACTGGTCGATGACACCCTGATCTCTGTGGAGTTACTTCCTCCCCGTACCCTGGACATGTACTCTTTTGTCGCAAATATATGGAAGCCGGCACGCTTAAGAAGTTGTGTCAAGATTCTCTCAACAGTCTGGATCCCCTGTCCGGCGCTGCCGCAGATGACAAGTGACAGGTCATCCTTGATTTTGATCGTCTTTTTACTCATGGTATTCTCCGCTATCGAAACATAGATAACAGTTAAGGGGTCATATCGAGAAGTCCTCTTCGCTCATCGCTTCGAATCCCGATATAATATCCAGCAGTTCACTGGCGATCCCGGCTTATCTCTGTTCCCTGAAAAGGGCATGTAAATCATCTTCAAGCTTCAGAATACCCTTTTCTGCTACTCGCATGGCCACGCCGTGGCGTGCCGGTGGAATCGGCAGGAATGATAATGATGGTCAGGTCGATTTCCCCATCAAGACCATTTACATCTGGATGCCAGGGGAGTTCCAAGATCTCATTTGAACCTGAAATGATGGAATAAATGGAACCTGGGAAGCCCCATGCCCCAGCTTCTCTTTACTTCGGGAGGCATCCATCACGGCAATGGACTGCTTTGCTTCTTCGCTTTTCGAAATCATTGGCTCCATAAGATGCCCTATTTGCCGATCAGACAACCTACTCTAATACAGAAATGCGAGGATCAAAAGTGATTTTTCCTCTTTTTCGAATGAAAGAAGTCTTATCCGACTTTGAGCCTTAATTCGGTGAAGAGAGAGTGTTTAGGCGCCGACGGACTTTGATACTGCTATTTTAAAGGCGAGATGGTATATTGACGGCTGCAAAGGAGGAAACATGTCGGAAAAGACTGGAGTTAGAAGCACCAAGATCGTCTGCACCATCGGCCCGGCGACTTCTACGCCTGAACGGATCAGGGCCATGATCCTCGCGGGAATGGATGTGGCTCGACTCAATTTCTCCCATGGAGACCACGACTCCCACCGCCAAACCCTTACACTCATTAGAGAGGTCTCTAGGGAAGAGGGCAAAGTGGTCGGAATTCTTCAGGACCTTGCGGGACCCAAGATCCGCCTCGGGAAAGTACCCGGCGGGGAAAGAGTGCTAAAGACGGGTGAAAGGATTGCCCTCAGCCCGGTTGAGGGAAATGACCCGGCTGTTCTCCCGGTCAATTACCCCTATCTCATAGAAGATGTGGCTGTTGGAGACCGCATTTTACTAGCCGACGGCCTGGTCCTCCTCAAGGTCCAATACAGAGAACCGGACAGGCTTGTCTGTGAGGTCCTGGCCGGGGGGGCGATCCAATCCCACAAAGGATTGAATCTCCCTTCCAGCAGCCTCAGAATCCCTGTTTTTACAGAAAAAGACAGGGAAGACCTGAAAGTGGGACTAGAGGCGGGTGTCGACTTTGTGGCACTCTCTTTTGTAAGGCACGAAAAAGACATTGAGCCGGTTCGTGAAATACTCGATCAGATGAGCAGCCCACCATTGTTAATTGCTAAGATTGAAAGGCCGCAGGCGGTGGAAAGGCTCGAGAGCATATTGAAAAAGGTAGACGGAGTCATGGTGGCCCGTGGCGATCTCGGGGTAGAGATGCCCTTTGAAGAGGTCCCCCTCGTTCAAAAACGAATTATTCGAATGGCCAGGCAGACCGCGAAACCTGTCATCACCGCCACCCAGATGCTTCGCTCCATGATGGAAAGCCCGCGTCCCACCAGGGCGGAAGTCGCAGATGTGGCAAACGCTGTCCTGGACGGGACCGACGCCCTGATGCTTTCCGATGAGACTGCCGTTGGAGATTATCCTGTTGAGGCGGTCCGCGTGCTTGACAGAATAGCCGGCGAGGTCGAGAAGCACCTGGAAAAGGGATCTTTCGTGGATGAAGCAGCGTCCGACGCACTGCCTGCCACCGCTTCGGCCATCGGGCATGCGGCCTACGCCATGGCCGAAGAACTTCACGCTCAAGCCATTGTCGCCGCCACTTCCTCCGGGAGTACGGCCCGGCTGATATCCCGGTCTCGTCCGAGACGCCCTGTGCTCGGCCTGACGCCCAATCCCCGAACCGAGCGGCAATTGACCCTGTCCTGGGGAGTGATTCCCGCCCTTGTAGAACCCTTCACGGAGACCGAAAAGATCTTTGGTCTGGCCGGATCATGGGCGCAGGAGCACGGTTTTGCCCGGTCCGGTCAACGCTTGGTGGTTACGGCAGGCGTCCCGGTGGCACAACCGGGAATGACGAATCTCTTGAAAGTGATAGAAATAGAATAGGCTGGCGGTATTCAACAGGGAGACGTGATCGTCTCGTTATTCATTCTAACTTGCACCGGTGTCAAGGGGTGCTAAAGAGTCATTGGCGAATATGGGGACAAGAACCTTCCAAAAATTCTACCCTTTTTTCGGTTTGCTTCTTTTCGCAATCGCCCTCATGGTCCTCCATCATGAACTAAGGATTTACCACCTCCATGATATCCTACGGCATTTGAAGGCGATCCCCGCGTTTAGACTTTTATTGGCCCTTGTCCTTACGTCTGCAAGCTATGTCATCATGACAGCGTATGATGCCCTGGCCTTGAAATATATACAACATCCGCTTTCGTATGGAAGAATTGCACTTGCCTCCTTTATCGGGTATGCGTTCAGCAACAACATCGGGCTTTCCATGATCGCCGGCGGGTCAGTCAGATATCGTCTTTATTCTTCTTGGGGATTATCGGTGCTGGACATTACAAAGGTGGTTGCCTTCTGCGCATTGAGCCTATGGATCGGGTTTTTTACGCTGGGGGGCATTGTCTTTGTATTGGAGCCGATGGCGATCCCCGAGGCACTCCATCTGCCGTTCGTTTCCGCTCGCCCCCTGGGCGTTTTATTTTTGACGTTAGTATGGATCTATCTTTTTTTAATTCTATTTAGAAAAAGGCCCCTCAAATTCCGAGACTGGGAATTTGCCTTGCCCTCGTCCAGGCTGGTGATTTCTCAACTGGCCGTTGCCCTTTTGGATTGGACCCTGGCAGGCATGGTCCTATATGTCCTGTTGCCACATTCCTTCAGTCTGTCTTGGTCCGGATTCCTTGGCGTATTTCTTCTGGCACAATTGGCGGGTCTTGCAAGTCAGCTGCCCGGTGGTCTGGGGGTCTTTGAGACCGTGGTTGTCCTGCTCCTTTCTCCTAAAGTCCCCAGTTCTCAAGTCATGGGCTCGCTTTTAGTCTACAGAGGCATATATTACATCTTCCCTCTTTTGACTGCCGTATTGCTACTTGGGGCACAAGAACTATTTCAAAAAAGGGAAACCGTCAAAAAGATGGTCCAGATTTTCAGTAGTTGGATGTCTGCTGCAGTTCCACCGGTTTTTGCCTTCAGCGCATTCGTTGGCGGTGCCATACTGCTGTTTTCCGGAGTGACGCCTTCCGTGTACTGGCGGATTGCATGGCTAAATGATTTTTTACCCCTGCCTGTAATGGAACTCAGTCATTTTCTCGGAAGTCTGGTGGGAGCCATGCTAATCCTCCTGGCGGGCGGCCTACAGCGCAGGATCGACTCGGCTTACATCCTTTCGACATTCCTTTTGGGATCAGGTGTTCTATTTTCATTGCTCAAGGGTTTCGACTATGAAGAAGCGTTGATTTTATCGGTCATGCTTGCTGCCATTCTTCCCTGCCGACAATATTTCTATCGCAAGGGCTCGCTTATCGCCGGAATGTACAAACCCGGTTGGATCGCGGCCATCATTCTTGTCCTTCTCTGCTCCGTCTGGCTGGGCGTTTTTTCGTTTAAACACGTTGAATATTCAAATGATCTATGGTGGCATTTTGCCCTGCATGGCGATGCTCCGCGTTTCATGCGGGCCACGGTGGGAACCTTTGGAGTTGTGCTTGTTTTCATGATCGCGAAATTACTCAGACCTTCCGCGCCTTCCCACTCGCCTTACGGGCAAAAAGACCTGGACAGCGCCGTTTCGATCGTTCTTGCCTCCCCAAAAGCCTATGCCAATCTCGCTCTTTTGGGAGATAAATCATTTCTGTTTAGTCAAAATAGGAATGCATTCATCATGTACAACATGAAAGGGCGAAGCTGGATTTCCATGGGTGATCCGATCGGCCCGAAAGAAGAATGGCCGGAACTTGTCTGGCGGTTTTGTGAGATGTGTGACCGTTATGATGGATGGGCTGTATTTTATGAGGTCGGAGCGGAAAAACTACACCTCTACCTGGACCTTGGACTCACACTCCTGAAATTGGGTGAAGAGGGCAGGGTTTTGCTTGAAGGTTTTTCTTTGGAAGGCAGATACAGAAAAAGGTTGCGCTATACCTGCCATAGACTGGAAAAAGACGGTTGCGTTTTCGAGATCATCCCCCCGGAAAAAATTCCGGGCTACCTGCCAGAATTCAAGTCTATTTCCGAGACATGGCTTGCGGAGAAAAATACCCGGGAAAAAAGGTTCTCCCTGGGATTTTTTGACGAAGGCTATTTAAGACGGTTCCCTGTCGGAATCGTCAGCAAAGGAGGCAAAATCCTCGGATTCGCCAATGTATTATTGGGGGCCGATAAGCATGAGTTGTCCATCGACCTTATGCGTTATCTGCCCGAGTCCCCTCGAGGGATCATGGAATTTATCTTCATCCAACTCATGTTATGGGGAAGCCAAGAGGGTTACCGATGGTTCAACCTTGGGATGGCCCCTTTTTCCGGTCTTGAGACCCATCGGTTTGCCCCGTCGTGGAGCCGGTTTGGAGCGTTTGTTTTTCGACATGGGGAACATTTCTATAATCTCCAGGGCCTTCGTCATTACAAAGAGAAATTCAGCCCTTTGTGGGAGCCGAAATATCTGGCCGCGCCGGGAAGCCTTGCCCTTCCCCGCATTCTTGCAAACATTGCCTCACTGATATCGGGCGGCATAAAAGGGGTTATTACCAAATGAGGAGATACTAACAAAAACATCTGAAGAAAAGCTTTGATCCTTTTTCCGAACTCCGGTTTTGTCTACTTCTGCCCCCAGATGGCAAGACCCATGGCATGTCGACTTTCGGAATTTGGGTGATTGGGGGTGATGCGAATGTTCAATCCAAAATGGCCTGTTTCCTCAAACTCGACATCGCACTGGTATCGATATAAATGACTCTCCTCGGTCTTTGAAGGAGTCATAATGTGGATGAATCGGTCTGTATATTGTCCTGAGGGGCCAAGCCGGCCACAATAGGCCTCAACCATTACGTCTTCAGCTGATAGATCTCCCAAAAAGACCATCGCCTCCACGTGATAGAGCTCCCCTAATTCGACACCGTCCACTTGTTCCATCTCGATATTCTTAATGGCTACATTCGACCAGTTGAACATAATCTTTTCTCGCCAAGCGGACAGGTTTTTTACACCCTGCCAGGTCCCTTCTCTCAGCTGAGTTCCATGCTCCGCGGCAGGGATATAGAACCGGTCCCAATATTCCTCCACCATTCGATGGGTGTTGAACATTGGGCATAACTGGTGAAGAGATGCTTTCATCATAGACAACCAACGTCGGGGAAGGCCATCAGCCCCCCGATTGTAAAACAGAGGAATGATTTCTTTTTCCAGAATATCATACAGCGAGCGGCTTTCAAGGTCATCCTGAAATGCATCATCCTTATACACATCGCCGGTGCCTATGGCCCAACCGATTTGCCTATCGAATCCTTCGTCCCACCATCCATCCAGCACACTCAAATGAAGAACACCATTGGCCACGGCCTTCATGCCACTGGTCCCGCAAGCCTCCAGAGGGCGGCGTGGTGTGTTGAGCCAGACATCTGCTCCTTGGACCATATGACGTGCGATCTGCATGTCATAGTCTTCCAGGAAGACCATGTGGCGCCTGAAGGATTTTCTATCAGTCGTCTGAAGCAGTCTTTTGATCAGTTCCTTACCGATGTTGTCCTGCGGATGGGCCTTGCCCGCGAAGATGATTTGAACAGGATATTCCTTATTGGTCAATATTTTCTCAAGCCTATCAATGTCCCTGAGCACGAGATCGGCGCGCTTGTATCGCGCGAATCGCCTAGCAAAACCGATGGTCAGCGTCTCGGGGTTTAGGACTTCGTCTGCGATTGCCACGTCCCGATCCACATGGCCCCGCTTTATGAGTTGTTTTCTGAGCCGGCTGCGTGTAAAGGTCACAAGCCTCTCCCTTGCCCTCTCTTTGGTCCGCCACAATTCAGCATCGGGAATCTTATCCACCCGTTCCCACACCTTCACATTATCCGGATCCTCTATCCATCGCGGGCCAAGATATCGATTATAGTTTACAGCCATTTCTTCGGAAATCCAGGAAGGTGTATGAATCCCATTGGTCACGTGGGTAATCGGTAGATCAAACTCTGATGTATTGGGCCATAATTCCCGCCATATTCTTCGGCTGATTTGACCATGGAGACGACTGACGCCGTTGCTCCAGTTGGAGACTCGCAGCGCGAGGACGGCCATGCAGAATTCTTCTTCCTTATTCCAAGGATTCTGTCTTCCAAAACCCTGAAGAACGTCAAAGCTGATTCCCATGGTCTTAGCAAAATCACCCAAGTAAGCGCGCATCAAATCGGTCTTGAAGGTATCGATCCCGGCCGGAACAGGCGTGTGAGTCGTAAAGACATTCGTGAACCGAACATACTCCATTGCTTCGTTAAAGCTAAGTCCTTCTTCTTCCCTAAGCACTCGTATACGTTCAAAGGCCGCAAAAGCAGAATGCCCTTCATTCATATGGTAGACCGCGGGATTCAGACCCAAGGCATTCAACATCCTCACCCCACCGATTCCCAGGACCATTTCCTGGCATATTCTCATCTCACGGTCTCCTCCGTAGAGTTCGGCCGTGATGTTCTTGGCCCAATCAGCGTTCTCCGGTACATTGCTGTCCAGCAGGATCAGTTTTGTCCTTCCCACATGAACCTGCCAGGCATGGATCATCACCTGTTCATCTTTCAGTATAACTGCGATCTTGATTGGATTCCCATTGCTGTCCCGGACGAGGGACATAGGCATCGTCGCGAACTGATTAATCGGATAGGTCTCCATCTGCCATCCGTCCTGTGTGAGATACTGCCTGAAGTATCCTTTCTGATAGGCTAAAGAGATGCCGATAATCGGAAGGTTTAAATCACTGGCAGATTTTAGATGATCCCCTGATAGGATTCCAAGCCCCCCGGAGTAGATGGGCAGGCAGTCTCCAAGGCCACATTCTGCCGTAAAATAGGCCACCAGGAACGGTTGGCCGTTCTTGCCATAGACTGAGAGATCGGTTTTTTTAGACATATAACGATCGAAATCTTGTCGAACCCTTGCCATATGGGCAAGGAATCCCTCGTCTTCGGCCAGGCCTTCTAGCTTGTCCTGGCTGAGGCGGCTGAGGAGTTCAACCGGATTTCTTCGGGTCTCATCCCAAAGATCCGGATCCATCCTCCTGAATAGTTCACGGGCCTCGTAATTCCATAGAAACCAGAGGTTTTCAGATAACCCCTTAATTTTCTGAAGGGCTTCCGGGATTTTCGGCTTCACATCTAGGATTTTTATGGGTACTGTCATCTCTTATAACCTCACCAGTATGAAGATCAGATTCCGATTCTCTCTCTTGCGTCGAGCAGATGTCCTTAGTTGTGATCTAAACCCACCGCCTCTGGCGGTGGACCCGGAAAGGTTCTAC
>CAZFMX010000082.1:0-14867 GCA_964520425.1 uncultured Desulfobacteraceae bacterium | reverse complement strand
CACAGGTGATATAACCCAATTCATCCTCGAAATAGGCGATAAACTCCTGGGATATATCGATGGCTTGTCCATCGGCGGCCAAATCGGTGATGTCATCACTCCCGAAAATCAGTCCCATGGTGATTAGCCCCCCCGTAATACCACCACAGAGCTCGCCTATACCGGCAACTCCGGGAAACGGACATAGGGCCTTGATGATCTCCAGGTTTCCCACGCCGAATTCTTCCAAAAGGGCCAGGGCCGTGCCTTGGGGGCAATTATGGGCGTAGAGGTTGTATTCTTCTGCCCGCATCTGAACGCGATCCAGAATTTCTTCCTTATTGGCCAATAATTTGTCCTTGCGGAGGGTCTTTTTTGGAATACCCTCCTTGACCAGCTTTTCGTACCTGGCCTGAATAGCCGGAATATCCCAGCCACGATCGGCCAGTTCTTGAACCTTAGCCCGAAACTGCTCAAATTTGCCTGCCATTTTCCAATCCTCCTCAATTCGTTTGCTGCCGCTTGCGATGATGGCCCTATATACAGGTTTACTCGTAGAAAGACAACCCCTTGGTTGCTCGCTCTTTATCCCTTGCCAAAAAGTCTGACTTTCTCACTGATGGATTTGAAACTGGTTCTAGGCATCGGGCCAGTGCAAAGATCTATATTTGGTGAGTTTAATGGCGAGGATGTCAAATCGACTCGATAGTCTTGAATACCCAAAAACGATTCGCAATCTACAACACGCCTATGAGACCTCTATATTGACAGGTGAATGTACAATGAGCCTGAGCCTGTCGAGTTTTTTATATTCGATTTATCAGATACACCCATCATATCATGGGGGGACTCCTTTATTGACAGAAAAGCCGGAATCCCCCCATTCTTACTCGACAAAAAGGAGGTTTTATCAAAAAGCGTCTTTTCCGGACTCACCTGTTCGTATGCGAAGGGCCTCTTCCACGGGGAATACAAAGATCTTTCCATCCCCGATTTCTCCGGTTCGGGCATTTTCAGAGATAACACGGACGACGTCTGCGACGGATTTTGAGTCTATAACCACCTCAATCTTGGTCTTTGGTACAAAGTCGATCTGGTACTCGGCCCCCCGGTATATTTCTTTGTGGCCCCGCTGACGGCCGAATCCCTTGACCTCTGTTACGGTCATCCCTTTGATACCAAGGCTGGTAAGCGCCTCTTTCACTTCATCCAGTTTAAAAGGTTTGATGATGGCCTCTATCTTTTTCATCGGATCCCCTTTCCTTTTGACATTGTTCGCTCCGGTTTTCTCCTGATGACTCTTCACTAGGACGTATATGCCGTTTCATCGTGCTGGCTCAGGTCCAGACCACTGATCTCTTCATGTTCCGGGATACGTAACCCAAATAGCTTATCTACAATTTTGAGTAGAACAAACGTAATGACGAAAGTATACACAATTGTAGCCGCTATGGCTATGCATTGTATTCCCAACTGACCCGGGTTCCCGAAAAAAAGACCATTGGCCCCGTCCGGATTGACGGCTGTGCTGGCTAGAACCCCCACGGCAAGAAGGCCAACGACACCACCGACGCCATGGATCCCCACCACATCCAGACTGTCGTCATACCTAAACTTATTCTTGGCCATGATACCCAAATAGCATGTGCATCCTGCTATCAGACCGATGATAGATGCGGATATCGGACCCACAAACCCGGAGGCAGGTGTTACAGTGGCCAGTCCTGCAATAGCACCGCTGGCCGCGCCTAGAGTTGTCGCTTTACCATTCATCCGCCATTCAATAGCGATCCATGCCAGCGCCCCCGTAGTCCCGGCCATGTGGGTTGCCACAAAGGCGCTTCCGGCCAATGATCCTGCGGCCAGGGCGCTTCCCGCGTTGAAACCGAACCAGCCGAACCAGAGGATACCCGCACCCAAAAGGGTCATGGGCAGATTATGAGGCTTGAGTTCTTCCGTTAGGTATCCTCTTCTTTTTCCCAATATCAGGGCGCAAGCCAATGCCGCAACTCCGGAACTCAGATGAACCGCTACTCCCCCGGCAAAATCAAGGGCGCCCAAACTGCTCAACCATCCACCACCCCAGATCCAATGTGCGAGTGGATTATAAACAAATGTCGCCCATAGCAGGCTGAATACCAGAAAGGGCCCGAATCTCATTCTTTCGGCAAAGGCCCCTGTGATGAGTGCCGGTGTGATTACTGCAAACATGCACTGATAGATCATGAATAATTGATGGGGTATGGTTGTGGCATAAACGGTATGGGGTTCCAATCCGACACCATTGAGACCGAACCATTCCAGCCCCCCGATAATACCAAGTTTATCCGGACCGAATGCCATACTATACCCCCAGAGAATCCATTCCAGGCTGATAAGGCCGATCAGAATGAAACTCTGCATGATCGTTCCTAGAACGTTTTTACTGCGTACCATCCCGGCGTAAAATAGAGCCAATCCGGGTGTCATCAACATCACCAATGCGGCCGATACCAAAATAAAAGCAGTGTCCCCTGTATTCATAGTTCCTTTCCCCTTTTTTGTTTATTTCAATATGATGTAAGCAAAACCTGTACCGATTCTGCGTCAAGAAAAACCATGCAATATCAGGATGATACCAATTTTGTCGCCCATCAGGCGCGAAGAGAAAGACAATATTGTCGTTGTTTCTTGAGGAATCCACCAAATTGTAGAATAAATCCTTGTCCTCATGACGATATTGTATGGCCTGATTCAGCCTACCGTGATGCAATCATCGGAGGGATTGAGAGACTATGAACGGAATACTCATGGATTAATCTGGCAGACTGTGTCTGGAATTGATCATTGAATCCGTGCATCCCGCAGGGATGCCGGGCGGGGGAATACCGTCACGTTCCGGTCTCCTGAGGCTGTGATTCTGATCACTCCTTTTTACCGGCAATGACACGAGCGGCTTTTCTGGCAAAGGTCATATTGCGTCCCGCGCAGCTGCCGGTAACAAGGTTAATGTAGGTATTGGCGTAATATCCCCCGCTGTCATTCCCAACAATATACAGCCCAGGGATAGGGTCGCCGTTTTTGTCGATGGCGTTCATGTTTTGGTCGATGCGGATACCGTCAACCGTGGCGAGGAGAAACGCACAGGCGCGTACACCGTAATAGGGCGGCTTCCTGATCCCCGATAGGCGGTGCGGCTCTTTACCGAAGTCCTCATCATATTGTTTGTCGAAAAGCTCGTTGTATCGCGCCACGGTTCTTTCAAACTGGCCGACGGGCAGTCCAAGACCCTCTGCGAGTTCAGCCAGGGTGTAGGCCTTGACAAAACGCCGCTCCTTTATCATCCTCTCCAGCCGCTTAATGTTCTCCTCAATAGGATGGCCGCAGGGTGCGCCGTTGCCAAAGGGGTGCATACGCGAGCAGCCCGCCATATCGAACCGTTCAGTGTCTTCGCTAAAACCGGAATCGAATATCACACAATAGCATTTCCCCGGAAGGCTGTACGCCCTGTGGACTGTAAAATCATAGGGTACGGACTCGTTCGAAAACCGTCTACCCTTTAGATCTACTTTTAAAAACGGCTGGCTTATGAGTTCCGTTGGCTGTCCGGCCCTTTTCAGTGTCTCCGGCGTTTCGTCAGGCATAATGGCACATCTGTCAAACAGGATGGACATGTGGCGGTCGTCCATCATTGCTCCTGCCCAGAGGCTCGCCTTGATGCCGTCTCCCATTGTTGCACCATCGCTAACGTTGAGTCCTGTCAACGCCACAGTCTCCGGTTGGAGTATCTTCAGCATTTCAATATTCTTTGCGTAGCCGCCGGTGGCGATAATCACAGCCTTCGAGGCGCTGATACGGATATATTTTCCTGTCTTGATATTCCCGACTATTGCGCCTGTCACACGACCACCCTCTTTAATGAGCTTTACAAGCCCCGTTTCCATACGGAACTCCGCGCCCAGTCGCGAGGCATATTCGGACATAGTCTTTGCGCCGGTGATTCCTTCCGGCCAGATAGCCTTGTGCCCGGTTGGAAACCTTGTGTATGAACAGGCCTTGACCTCCGCGCTGTATCCTCCCTGAAGCGTCATCCTCGCGCCCCGGGCGGTGATCAGGTCTTCGTACCAATCCATCATCTCTCCACTCTCACGCGCCCAGATGAGGGGGAGTTTCTGGTCAATGTATGCGGAGCTGTACATAACATGTTGGCGGACGAGTTCTTGGATGTCGATATCCACGCCTTCGCTCTTTTGTATGCGGCTGCCTACCGCGCCTATTTCCTTGCGCAGGGGCGTGAAGGCCTTTTTGATCTCGATAAGGAGCACCCTCAATCCCAGCTCAGCGGCAGATGCCGCAGCGGTGAGGCCTCCGGTGCCGCCCCCCGCGATGAGGAGCTCAGTCTCGACCGTATCCACTATTTGTGTCTCCTCAATGATCGGCTCCGGGCCGAGCCAGCTCATATGGCTCGTATACTTATTCATGGCATTTCACCTCCTCAGTTTGTGTCCGGAAATCGGTCATTATATACAGCCAAACCTATTCGCACTATCCCGGTTTTTGAGTTTGTTCTGGTGGCCTCATCCAGACTTGCTATCTCCAAGGGTATGGTTCGTCCGGTTAATGAGTGCTATTTATTAAAGACATTCCCGCGCACGAAGAGAATGGTAATAAGGTCTTTTCGCAGTGACTGTCGGGAGGCCTACGTTATTTCAAGCAGTTACGGAATGGGGGACCCCCTGGCTTCCCCCTTCACAGAAGCGGGAAGAACAGCGGAGGGGGGAGGTATCACCTGTCCGTAACTGTTTTAAATAACCAGGCTGGGAGACTCGGAATCGAAGAAAAGATTTCATCACCATTCGCCCCCTATTCGACGGAGGTGTGACTTCATATTAGTACGTACTCATTAACCGGATGAACCAAGGGTACCAAGAAAGGGAGTGTTTTACTATCGTTTAAAAGAAGAAACCCTCTGATAAGGAAGTGTCTGCCCAACAAAACCACTTGACGAGGAGGGTTCAAATGAAGCCCCACGGGTAAACCCATGGTTCTATTAATTTACCCGTCTTCGCCTTCGGCTTCCGACTTCGCCAAAGGCTTCGACGCGACAAGACGCCGCGGTTATCCGCCATTACCTCTGGGTGACATCGCGCCGTAGCGCAATGCCTGTCCTCGATTCTGCTCGGGGATTATTTTAGCATTCATCCACGAACGAGCTTGTGGTCTTCTGCGATGGCGGATAAAAAGCTTAAAAGATAGCAGACTTATTGTATTCCTTCAAATGAAAGAAGGGATGTCAAAATCCACCATCTAATTCTTTCAAATCAAGTAGTTTGGACTTATCCCTGATCACCAGCAAGGTATTAGATGTAAGGCGCCGAGGAACGACAACTGAGGCGTATAGGTAATACGCCGCAAGGAGGAGCGATCGAAGGCAACGTAGCAGATGATGCCTTGATGGTGAATCAGGGGGTGAGTGGTTGACTTATTTGGGTAACTGCAATAGTGTGAAGAAGTATAAGTTGAGGTTGATCTATCCTCCACAGAAGCCCATTGCAGACTTTAGGGATGGATGAGATCGTTTAAAAACAACTATTTATCTCAGATCCCGTTGTTATTATGGGGAACGTTTTTCTCGACTTGTTGGAAAAAGAGCTTACTTAAATAACACGGATAATAGACTTACGGAGAGATGTCCGAGTTGGCTGAAGGAGCGCGACTGGAAATCGCGTGTACTGCCAAAAGTGGTACCGAGGGTTCGAATCCCTCTCTCTCCGCCATATTTGTATACAATCGCGCAACGATTCCATGTGAGAATCTACCATGTCCTATGAAGTCTTAGCCAGAAAATGGCGCCCCAGGGTCTTTGAGGATGTCATTGGCCAAGAACACATCACACAGACACTCATAAACGCCATCAAGACAGATCGGTTGGCCCATGCCTATCTATTCAGCGGCGCGAGAGGGGTGGGAAAGACTTCAGTAGCCCGGATCCTGGCCAGGGCCATAAACTGTAAGGAGGGGGAGCCCGGAATTCCCTGCGGTCAATGCCAGCCATGTATTGAGATCGCAAACGGTTCATCCGTCGATGTCCAGGAAATCGACGGGGCTTCAAACCGCGGGATTGATGAAATCAGAGAACTCAGAGAGAACATCAAGTACATGCCGTCGTCGAGCAAGTTCCGTGTCTACATCATTGATGAAGTGCACATGCTCACATTGCCGGCGTTCAACGCCCTTCTGAAAACCCTTGAAGAGCCTCCGCCCCATGTCAAATTCATTTTTGCCACGACTGAGCCGCATAAGGTCCCCATAACCATTCTCTCTAGGTGCCAGAGGTTCGATTTCAAACGCATCCCTGTTGGAAAGATCCTGGAACAACTCGAGCGAATCGTAAGGGAAGAAGGGATTGAGGCAAACCAATCCGCCTTGGCCCTTATTGCCAGAGAATCTGAAGGGAGTATGAGGGATGCGGAGTCTCTTCTAGATCAGGTCGTGTCCTTCACGGGCGCCAGAATTGAGGACAAAGATATTTCGGATATATTGGGCATCATCGACAGGGACCTTGTCCTTCAATGCTCTCGGGCTATCATAGATGGTTCCCCTAAAAAATGCATGCAGATTGTGGAAAGGATCTACGCCTACGGGTTTGACATTAAGGAATTCTATCGGATCCTTATGGACCAATTCAGGGATCTCATGATCAGTCTGGTTGTTCCGGAAAGCGACCTGCTCAATGCAACCGGCAGCGATAGGACCGAGATTGACCAACAGGCCAAAAAAGCAGGAATTGAAAAACTGCAACAATCCCTGAACCTTCTTATAGCGCGCGAACAAGATTTGAAATTTACATCTCACCCCAGACTGGTCCTCGAAATCATCATGATCAAACTATGTCGTTTGGGAGAAGTCCTTTCCTTTGATGAGTTGATGGGGAAAATGGATGCCCTCGAGAAAAGGTTGAGCACTTTTCCCGCCGGAGAATTGAATCGGACAGGACAGATCTCTGAACCGGGAAGAGACTGGGGAATTGAGGGAGAAGGAGACAGAGAGGCGGAGACGACCTATAAGCCTCTCGGCCAAGAAGATTGGGATGGTCTCTTGAACCACTTTGCATCAAAAAACAAAGCCATGGCCAATGTGCTCAAAGATTGGCATTTAGTGAGTGTTAACGGAAACACTATTGAGATTGCGGCGGGAGGAAATGCTTTCTCCTCCAGCTATTTTGATGATTCGGAGAGATTGGACAAGTTTGCCCACCTTTGCAGAGAATTCTTTGAGAGGGATTATATAGTTAGGGTTGTCAATGATCCCGTGGGCATAAGAACGTCAGAGAAATCCTTGGAGAAGAGGAAGGGAGAACCTGAGAAGAAGAACCACTCAGACTTACCCCAACCCGTTCAAGACGTCCTTCAGATCTTTCAAGGTAAAATAAAGCGGTAAGGGACGGGACGATTTTCGTCTCATGCATAGCAGACTATTAAGGAGGAACAAAACGTGAAAGGAAGACCTAACATGGGCAATCTCCTGAAACAAGCCCAGCAACTCCAGACCAAGATGGCTAGACTTCAGGAGGAGTTAGAGGAGAAAACAGTGGAGGCCTCCTCTGGAGGAGGTATGGTCACAGCGGTCATCAATGGTCGTCAAGAGATTCTGTCCATCAACATCGAACCGGAGGTCATCAACCCGGATGATCAAGAGATGCTCCAGGACCTTATTCTGGCCGCGATCAACGATGGGCTGGCCAAAGCCAGAAACATGGTCAATGAAGAGATGGGGAAACTGACCGGAGGGCTGAATCTCCCCAATATTCCGGGCCTGACCTAGGAGACTGTCCGAGAATGCCCTTTTCCCCAAACTCTTCGTCATGTCCGAAAAAATCATCCTCGGAATATCAACTATATGCCTGTGGTGATTTTTCCAGGCATTCCTTGATTTTGGAAAAAATTGCTATTCCCGGACAGCCTCCTAGCAGTGTCTGAAACCAAATAAAACAGGACGAAATTCGGATCTAATATGGAAATCTATCCGCCTCCTCTTGAAAGACTGATCGAGCAATTTTCCAGGTTACCGGGGATTGGTCAGAAATCTGCCACAAGGCTTGCTCTCTTTATACTGAAGAGCCAGAAGGAATTGTCGCAAAGCCTGGCTGCGAGTCTGATGGAGGTCAAGGAGAAAATCGAGTTATGCTCTACCTGTTATAGCCTGACCGATGAAGATCCCTGTGCCATCTGCAGGAACGAAAACCGGGTTCATGGAATCATTTGCGTGGTTGAAGGCCCTGGAGATCAACTTGCTATTGAAGAATCCGGGGTTTTCAAAGGAAAGTATCATGTTCTTCATGGTGTCCTCGCCCCTCTGGATGGTGTGGGTCCTGAGGATCTGAAAATAGCCGAACTGGTTGCCCGGCTCGACAAAGAAAATATAGAGGAAGTCATATTGGCCACCAATCCCACAACACAGGGGGAAACGACTGCTTCTTTCTTGGCCAAGATCTTGAGCGAAAAGGGGGTCAAGGTTACGCGCATCGCTCTTGGTATTCCCATGGGAGGAGACCTGAAATATATGGACTCTATGACCCTGCAACACTGTCTGAAAACCCGAAGTCCAGTGGTCCTATGATTTCCGAACCGGTTCTTCAAGAATTATCGGGGATCGTCGGCCCCGAACACCTTAAGTCCCTTCCCGAAGATCTCACCGATTATTCCAAAGACGCTACCAAGTTGGAGTTCATGCCGGATGCTGTGGTCTTCCCCGGAAATACCGAAGAAATTTCTCAAATCCTGGCTCTGGCAAACAGAGAAAGATTTCCAGTGATCCCGAGGGGTGCCGGGAGCGGCATTAGCGGCGGAGCCTTACCCACCAAAGGCGGCCTTGTTTTGACCATGGACCGGTTTAATCGTATCCTCTCCATTGATCAGGACAACCTCATCACAAAGGTTGAGTCCGGTGTCATCACCGCCCTTCTTCAGGAAGAGGTTGAGAAGGTTGGTCTCTTTTATCCCCCTGATCCTGCCAGCGTCAAGATCTCAAGCATTGGAGGAAATGTCGCGGAATGCGCGGGAGGATTGAGGGCCGTCAAATATGGTGTGACCAGGGATTATGTCCTGGGCCTGACTGTTGTCCTTCCCACTGGTGAAATCATTCAAACAGGCGTGGAAACAGTCAAGGGCGTTGTGGGGTATGACCTGACCCGACTCATTGTGGGTTCTGAAGGCACACTGGCCGTTGTCACATCAGTCACTCTTCGGTTGGTTCCAAAACCCGCGACTCAAAGGACTATGATGTCCTTCTTCCCTGATGTATTATCTGCCGTCCGGGCGGTTTCGAATATCATCCGCAACAGGATTGTCCCTTCCGTCCTTGAATTCATGGACAAGTTATCTATTGACTGCGTACGGGAAGAGATGGAACTTCCCATTCCCCCTGAAACCGGCGCTCTTCTTCTCATAGAGGTGGATGGTCATGAAAACGTGGTTCCTCAAGAGGCAAAAAGCATTGAAGACATATGCACACGATCGGGAGCTACCCATTTTCAGGCTTCATCAGGGGAGGAAGAGACAGAGCGTCTGTGGGAGGCCAGGAGAAATGCCTCTCCCTCTATGATGCGACTGAGGCCGAATAAGGTCAGTGAAGACGTCGTGGTACCGAGGACCCGTTTACCCGAATTGGTCATGTTCCTGGGGCAATTGGGGGAGAAGTATGGAATTCCCATCCCTGCCTTCGGTCATGCGGGTGATGGCAATCTCCACGTGAATATTATGTTTGATGAAGAGATCCCCGAGGAAAAGGAGAATGTTGGGGCTGTCGTGAAAGACCTGTTCAGAAAGGTCATTGAGATGGGAGGAACTATTTCCGGGGAACATGGCATTGGGATTACCAAGGCACCTTACCTGGACATGGAAATATCCGGCCCAAGCCTTGATCTCATGGTACGCATCAAAAAGGCCTTTGATCCCAATAATATCCTGAATCCCGGCAAAATATTCCGAGACCGTTGAGAAAAGCCCTCTTTTACCCAATCCAACTGCTTAATTAGTGTCTCGTGTCATAGTTTCTTGGACTGATATTCAACGTTCTTGACAGAATTTTCGATTATTATGATGTGCCATGAGGCATGGACTATTCCCTCAAGACGATATCTATAGGGATCAGTGGCAGTGACCTGAACTTTGAGGGTTTAAGAGGCCGTTTCTTCCAAGCGAGCTATACATTCTGCCATAGGTTCTGAGGCGTAAACCCTCAAAGTTCAGATCACTGCGGGATTCAGTGGAACTCTTTCTGAGATATCGTTTTGAGGGAACAGCCCATGCCTCATCTTTTTGTTAATCCACGAATATATGATACAGGGCACTAGATTTTCATCAACCGAACGGCTTAGTTAAAGTACCAAGTGCAAGGCTTGCTGTGTTTTTTGGAGTGAGGCGTACAAATAGTACGCCGCAATGATTAAAAAATACAGCATAACTCAGCTCATCGGTTCTGCCCAGGGCGATGAGCCTCTCGAACAGCAATTGGGATTTTTACAAAGCCGTCATCCTTATAGCCCGTCGGGTTTACACCCCTCCGGATCAAAGTAACTCAAGGCCTCACCCACAGTGAACAGAGAACCGCAAATCACTATCATGTCTTCAGGCCGGGCCATTTCCCTGGCCCTGTCAATGGCTTCCGATAACACGGGGGCAATCTCCCCGGATTTCTTCATGAATGATGCCTCCTGCATCAGCCTCTCAGGACTCGCGGATCGAAAGTACTTTGCCCTGGTAAAGATCACATCATCTGCGATAGGTAGGATCTCTCGCATCATCTTTCTGATATCTTTGTCCTCCATCACCCCAAGAACCAGGATCAGACGCTGATAGGAAAAATCCTCCTTGACCGAACGGGCGAGCTTTCTCATGGCTCCCGGGTTATGGGCCCCATCGAGCATGATCAGGGGTTGTTTTGACACAACCTGCATCCTTCCGGGCCAAAACGCCTCCTTTATCCCTTCCACGATATGAGAGGGGGAAATGTCGAACCCCTTCCGTTGGAGCAGTTCTATCACACCCAACGATAAGGCTGTATTTCGTTTCTGGAACTCCCCGTTAAGTCCCAGTTCCAGTCCCTTGAAATCCTGATCAAGCCCATAGTAATTGAATCCCGAATGATTGGAGCGATAGCGAATATCCTTGCCCACTCTCCAAAAGAGGGTTTCTTTCTCCTCACACCGGGCCTCAAAATGCTTGATCACAGGGGGTTGGGTAGCCGCGGTCACCATATCGACTCCCTTCTTGATGATTCCCCCCTTTTCTTCGGCAATATCCAACAGACGGGACCCGAGAAAAAACTGGTGTTCAAGTGAAATGTTCGTGATCACCGAGACAAGAGGTCTGATCACATTGGTGGCATCCAGCCGTCCTCCCATACCAACCTCCATGATGGCTATATCCACCTCCTCTCGTGCAAAGTAGATAAGGGCCATGGCTGTAACCACCTCGAAAAACGTGGGAGGATCTTTCGGGGGCATGATACTGATCAGCTCTTCTGTTAGGACAGCAGCCTTTTCAGGCGCCATTTCACGGCCGTTGATCCTAAACCTCTCTGTGAACCTCACCAGATGGGGAGAAGAATAGAAACCCACTTTCAGGCCTGACTTGATGAGAATGGTCTCCACCATGGCAGCCACGGATCCCTTGCCGTTGGTTCCGGCAATATGGATATATCTTTGTCCGTGATGTGGGTTCCCAAATGCCTTGAGAAGGTTAGATGTCTTGTTAAGACCAAACTTAATGCCATATTTCTGAAGGCCGAACAGATAATCAATCGCCTCTTCATATGACATATTACGCTTTTTCATCAAAAGAAGACTCTCCTGGACTTTATACCTTAGACCTTAAACCGTATACCTTGAGCTTTAAACCTTTTCCAGACTCGTATACCCAAGATGAAGCAGTTTTCGGCCAAAATCCCTAAACAGCACTTCTACTTTTTCATCGTCAATGAGTTTGGAGATCACTCCTCGGCCAAAGGCCGGGTGGGCAACCCTGTCCCCAGGGCGAAGTTCTGAAGGATGCGTTTGGGCAGTTCGATATACGGCGGGCTCCGATACAGTCCTATGAACCACGGGGCTCCTTCGCGAAGAGACGCTTGAACCATAATCGATGACATCATTCGGGAGGTCTCGCACAAAAGAGGAGAGGCCGCTCCTGTAGCCTGCATCGCCCCATTGCCAAGCAGGCCTGGACTCTCCACTGGGATAACAGATCAAGATGCGGTCCTTAGCTCTGGTCGCAGCCACGTACATGAGACGCCGTTCTTCTTCAACCCCTTCCTGGTTTGAATAGGCCTTTGCAGAAGGGAAATACCCCTCCATGGCCCATATGATAAAAACGACAGACCACTCGAGGCCTTTCGCAGAATGCACCGTGGACAAAGTCAGGGTGTCCCCTCTCTCTTCAGGGTCTATATCAGCGGAACTGGTAGGAGGCTCCAGGATCAGATCATCTACAAAAGTCCTCAATTTTTTATAACGGTCCGCTATTGAAATCAGTTGGTCCAGATCTTTCTGTCGTTTGGGGAAATCATCAAACCTCTCTTTCAGGATAGGTTCATAATACTGAATGGTCGACTCTATCGCCTGCCGCGGAGACAAACCTTTTCCCGATATCCGGGTCAGAACCTTGGAAAGGGCCTTTAAACCTTTGTCTTTTCTTTTTACTCCCGGCCACTCGGAGATATCCAGATCCAAGGACCTATTAGATTGCAGCCATTCTATAATTGACTGACTCTTCACCTGTCCGACACCCTTTACGAGCCTCAGAATCCGCCCCCAACTCACCGTGTCATTCCTGTTCATAATCACCCGAAGATGGGCCAGGACATCCTTGATATGAGCGGACTCCATGAATTTGAAGCCCCCGTATTTGACATACGGGATCCCCTGTCGAGTAAGCTCCATCTCCAATTCAAAGGAGTGATGCGCCGCCCGAAACAGGACTGCAAAGTCTTTGATCGATCGACCTTCTTTCATCTGCTCTTTTATGGATCGACAAATGAACAGAGCCTGTTCCGGTTCAGACCGGGTGTCAACGGCCCTAGGAATTTCACCATGAGTGCGTTCTGTGAACAGACACTTGGTGTACTTCTCCTGAGCCTGGGCCATCAGGGCATTGGTGAATGTAAGGATGGGTTGGGTCGATCTGTAGTTCTCTTCGAGTTTGACCACCCTAGTTTCCGGAAATAGGATAGGAAAATCAAACATGTTTTTATAGTTGGCCCCGCGAAAAGAGTAGATAGACTGGGAGTCGTCCCCTACAACCATGATATTACGATGTCGGGAAGCGAGCCACTGGATGATGTCGGCCTGAATGGCATTGGTATCCTGATATTCGTCCACCATGATATATTGATACTGTTCATTGAGTTGGCGGCGGATTTCTTCGTTCTCGGACAAAAGCTGCCTGAAGAGGATGATCAGATCATCATAGTCCATAAGCTGATTCCTCTTCTTGTGTTCCACATAAGCCTCAGAGAGTCTTTTCACATGCGGCACACATTCCAGAAACTGGGCATACTCCTCAATCATGAGGGCTTCGATGGATTGCTGAAGGTTGGCTGATTTGCTTAGAATATTGGCTAGAGTGCCTCGCTTTGGGAACCTGACGGAATTATTGTCGATCTGGTTCTCCTTCACCAGGGACTGAATCACTTCTTCCATATCTGCCCGATCCAGGACCGTAAAAGAATTGTGAAAACCCAAGACCGAGGCATTTCGTCTGAGTACACGGTGGGCCAGGGAGTGGAAAGTCCCCCCTGAGACTCGGGTACACCTTTCATCCGCCAGTCCCGCAGCCCGTTCCAGCATCTCCCCGGCTGCCTTTCTTGTGAATGTAAGAAGAAGGATAGACTCCGGTGGAACACCCGTCTCTACAAGGCGAGCCACTCTATAGACCAATGTCCTGGTCTTCCCGCTCCCTGCCCCGGCAATAACCAGTACAGGACCCTCCAGGAACATCACCGCCTTGAGTTGTGCGGGGTTCAGAACCTTTTCATAATCTATTCGATCTGACAAAATAATTGAGCCTTTTTTGGATCATCTCCAAATTAGTTGATTGATGATCAGGATTCAAGGATTCCAGGGCTCAAGGAGCCAAGTGAAAAACTTAATAATTACAGCAACCTGAATATAGCACAGCATTTGATCATAGATCCCTTTTTCCCAATTAATTGGGAGAAGAACCTTTTTTTAAACTTCTGCTTCGTTCGCCCGTTCAATGAGGCCCAAAGGACAGAGGTCTTTCTGTCGTGACTGGTGGAAGGCCTACGTTATTTCAAATAGTTACGGAATGGGGGACCCCCTGGATTCCCGCTTCAGAGAAGCGGGAAGAACAGCGGAGGGGGGAGGCATCACCCGTACGTAACTGTTTGAAATGACCAAGCCGGGAGCCTCGGAACAGAAGAAAGACCTCTGTCCTTTGGGCACCTTTCCTTTTCATTTTTCATTTATGAGGCGGTGCAGCTCTTTCTTTCGAGACCACCGCTTAAGCCGACCCACCATGCCGCTTGCCGCCGCACGGTCCAGAACCTCTCCTTTCATGGCAAGTCCCTCCTTTGTCTTCAGGGCAGCCTTTAGACAAGCGGTCCTCTCAGAACATTGGAAGCATTGGGACGGGGACTCTCTCAAACCACTATCCCCAATGGGAAACACCATTTGCAAAACACCAAAACAGTCTTTTTTCTCAGAATCCATGCAGTCGATTCGTTTCAATTTTCAAATCGGAACTCGGTAATACTCTGATACCTACCTAGTCCCAGAAATACCTTCCATAATTTATACCGGTTCTATGATATGTTGGGGGTATGGGGGTCTCTTTTTAGTTTCACCACCATCTATCCAGAGGTCGTGGAACGGCACCATAATTTTGCATATT
>CAZFMX010000081.1:0-14979 GCA_964520425.1 uncultured Desulfobacteraceae bacterium | reverse complement strand
ACAGCATCTCCGTGGCCCTTGCCATGACCTGGGCTGGGGCCCGCGGAAACACCGCAGATGAGATGGCTGATGCCCTTCATTTTACCCTTGAGCAAGAGGAATTCCATCCTGCTTTCAACAAACTCGATCTTTACCTAGGCAGCCTCGGGCAGGAGACCGATGATGAAGAATTCATACTCTCCATCGAAAACTCCATATGGGGCGATGGGACCTACACATTCCTGGATGATTATCTTGATCTGCTTGCGGTCAATTACGGCGCGGCCATGAGCCTCCTTGATTTTATCTACCAGCCGGATGTATCCCGTGAGATCATCAATCAGTGGGTTGAAGATCAGACAAACGGTAGGATTGAAGACCTTCTCCCCGAAAATTCAATTACCCCCGATACGAGGCTCGTGCTGACCAATGCCGTTTATTTCTACGGGTCATGGCTCCACCAGTTTGATGAAGAGTCCACCTCGAATGGGATATTCGACGCACTGGACGGGAGTCAGGTTACTGTGTCCATGATGCAACAAACCGAGGTCTTCCATTACATGTCAGGTGATGGATTTCAGGCCATTGATCTGCCCTACGAAGGAGAAGAGGCAGGCATGTTGATCATTGTACCGGATGAAGGGACATTTGAGGCCTTTGAGCAGACCTTTGACACTGAGACTCTCGGCGTCGTACTGGACGGTCTGACAAGCACAAACGTTACGCTCTATCTTCCCAAATGGGAGTTTATCGCTGAATGTAAGTTGGAAGAAATCCTGAAGTCCATGGGCATGGTTGACGCGTTTATGGCTGCAGACTTCTCGGGAATCGATGGGACACATGATCTCTTCATAGATGAAGTATTTCATAAGGCCTTTGTTGCTGTTGACGAATCCGGCACAGAGGCGGCTGCAGCCACAGCGGTTGTTGTTTCTCTAACCGCGGTTCCCGATCCTCCCATTACGTTTCGAATAGACCGACCGTTTATCTTCCTGATTATGGATTATGAGATCGAGACGATTCTGTTTGCAGGCCGCGTGACCAATCCGGAAAATGGATAGATCAGGGGTTTTAAAACAGGAGGCTAAAATGAAACGGTCAATCACCTTCTGTTGATTATTGATCATTTATCTAAACCCTAAACCCATAGAACCATAGGAGATACGCGATATGAAAAAACTAGAAAATACTCAAGTTTTTCATTTTAAACACATTTGGCTTTTGATATTCATACTTTTCCTGATTGGCGGGAGTGTCGCGTTTGCAGCAGACGAAGGAGATTTGAAAAAGGGTGATGTGACAACGGATGGGCTGACAGTTACAATATCTACCAGGCATACTGAAAAACAAATCAAAGATGGCGTCGATTGGTCCGAATATACCAAGTATCAAATCACTCCCGTTAAAGTGAGTTTTCGGAAGAACTGGAAGCGAGACTACAACATGAGCCAAAGGACCTTATCACTGCATGTCACTGACGAGGACATGGCCAGGATAAGAGAAAGCATGGCGAAGATCGTCTATGAAGAATTTGATAGCGCTCTTCAAGAAAAGGGGGGCTTAACCAAAGTAGATCAGGCCGATTCAAATACATTGATTTTCAAGCCCAGGATAATCAATTTGGATGTATACGCTCCCGATGTTGATCCGCCAAACACTTCCAGGGCCTATGTTAGACAGGCAGGTCGAGCCACATTGTTTTTGGAGGTTTATGACGCCGTAAGCGGTGAAATTCTTTCCCGATGGGTAGATACCCGTGAAGACACCGACAGAGGCTATTTTGACCGGGCGAATCGCATAACGAATGCCGTGCAATTTAGATTTATTGTTCGTGCCTGGACAAATCGTTTGGTCGAAGGGCTGGATGATTTAAAAGCTGAAAGTCAAGCCGACAAGTACCTCGGCGAGAGGAAAATGTGTCTGGACACCTTTAGGATCAAGGAGACTCTAGTACTCGACGACCAGACCATTCTTTTTGAGACCTATGGAGGGGCTGTTTATATAAGCCGCCTCCCTGTACGGTGCGTCGGTCTCCGAATCGCCGGAGGCTTTTCCTACAGCACGTCCATCAACAAACTCTGCAAGCAGGATATCATCGAGATTGTGAACCAAAGTCCCTTCCGTGGAACTAGATGCGGACTAGGTGAATTCATTCTGATTAAGGGCGTCAAGCGACTCAGAGATGCATCGAAACTCCTTAAGAGTGGAGTTCTCGAAGCCTTGGTTAACGAGGGCGTTTTTGAAACAGCGTTTCCTGCTAAGAAGGCTGACGAGCCTGCAGATCGACGGGCCTGGACCGGACTCGATCTCTTCCCCAGCATCCTAGCGGCCGATGCTGATATTGCTGAGAAAAAGAGAACGGATGGGGTCCTCCACCTCCTGTTGGTCTACCAAGACCGGCAGGATCTGGCTGAAAGCATGCGAATCCATCTGGAACGGGTGACAAAGATACAAGACATTCCCATACGAGTTGGGATTTCCCGAATCGACGAGTTGAATGATAGGGTTGAACCGTCCCTTGCCGGTATCTTTCTGGTGGAGCAGGCTGGAGACGAAATCGAGAACATCATCCGGCTCGGCCGAGAACATCGGGCCGTGGTCTTCTCCCCTTTTACCGGCGACGTGGAGCGAGGTGTTTCCTCCGGGATGATTACTACCGACCGTATTCTCCCCTGTATCAATGTCGAGGCCATGCGCCTTTCCGGCATCCGCATCAAACCCTTCTTTCTCAGAATCGCAGAGCAATATGGCGAATGAATTTCAAGGCGTAAAGACGCAGAACTACAAGGCCCGCGTGACCTTACTTTTCATCTTTCTCGCCTTGGGATTGGAGGGGCTTATCGGTATCTACTGGTTTCGGGTACTGGAGCCCCAACTTATAGCCAAGGCCGAAATCACTGCAAGGGCCCTTGCACAGCCGTACGTGGGCGCATTGGCGGATGTCCTGGATCTGGCCGGTCAGTTTGAAGAGGGATCACTCGCCATGGACTTGGAGAGGACCGTGGACCGGATTCTGGTTCTCACGGATCCGCACTCGGGAAGCCCCTTCATCCTCCGCGTTGAGGTCGTTGTGGATTACGGCACAGTCGATGCCCCTGAAGGATCATTGGATATCGACCGGGGTACCGTCGAGAATAAAGACTTCTTTGACACCGAAATTCCCATCTATTCACAGGTTTCGCGGGAGCTTTTAGGCATCGTCATTCTCCACAACAGCCGTGGAGTCTTTCATTATTTTGAGAAGGACGTTCAGACGTTCTTTATCGCCGGCGCAATAATTGTCTTTATGTTGCTCAGTTTGGCCTGGCGAATCGTCACAGGTCTTCTCGACCGGATTCGACGGACAGAGGAGGCGCTCCAAGAAAAACAGGCCCAAGTGGTCCATGCAGGAAGACTCACCGCCATGGGCGAAATGGCCACGGGCATTGCCCATGAGATCAACCAGCCTCTAGCCATCATCCGAGTGTCAGCAGACGGTTTGAACGCGTATTTCGACAAAAAGGCCGCAAATACTGAAGAAGCCCGCGCCGCCCAAAAAATTATCTCTCAAGTGAAGCGGGCCAGCGCCATCATCGACAATATGCGCACCTTTGTCCGTAACGGAATCGAGGAAGCGAAAACAATTGATATACGCGACCCTGTCAAAAAGGCCCTCTCCTTTTTCCGGGAGCAATTCCGGGTTCACGGGATCCAACTCCATGTCGACCTCCCCGACGATCCACTCATGGTACGGATCAATCCAAACAAGTTCGAACAGATCATGGTTAATCTCCTCTCCAACGCCCGGTATGCTGTGGAGAAGAAGAGCCCTCCGAATGATGACAAGAAGATCTTCGTTCGCCTGATCTCCAACGTATTGTCCGATACCGCAATTCTCGAAGTCGAGGACAACGGCACTGGTATGTCACAAGAGGTTCTGGAACGATGTATGGAACCTTTTTACACCACCAAGGAGGTGGGTGAAGGAACAGGCCTGGGTCTTTCCATTGCCCATGGTATTGCCAGGGAATTTCAGATGGAAATAGAAGTAAGAAGTGTTGAAGGACAAGGAAGTCTCTTTCGAGTATATATGAAGGGAAGAAAATAATGAGTTGATTACTACTCTCCAGGCTCGGAATACAACCTTCCATGCCGAACAATCTCGCCCTCAATCATGTAGACGACCTCTTCGGCTATATTCTGGGCGTGGTCGGCGATGCGTTCAAGGTGCCGGGAAATCAGTAACAGATTGATGAGATGGCCGACTCTGTCAGGATGTGTCTCAATAGCCTTTTTTATCACATCATAGGCCTCTTTTTCAAATGCATCCACCTCGTCATCTGAGACAATCACCTTGACGGCTAAATCTAAATCAAGGTTCACAACAGCGTCCAGGCTGGTCCTGAGCATCTCCTCTGTCTTTTCTGCCATCTCCGAAAAATCAAAGGAGATATCCAATTTTTCACGTTTGGAAATGATCTGGACTCGTTGTGCAATGTTTACAGCCTCATCGCCAATCCTCTCCAGATCATTATTGATCTTGATCACGGCGCTTAAGAAACGGAGATCCACGGCCACAGGCTGATGCAGGGCCAGAATCTTGAGGCACTCCTCTTCGATCTCCATTTCCGCTTCATCAATCTCATAATCGGTGCTGATAATTCTTTCCGCCAACTCACTGTCACGGTTTTCCATGGCCTTAACGGCCATCCGTACACGATCTTCCGCCATGGCTCCTAAGGCTAAAATCCGCTTCTTCAACTGGTCCAGTTCTCTCTGAAAGTGTCTGGTCATAGACTCCTCTCCTCCTAACCGAATCGACCCGTGATGTAATCTTCCGTCTGTTTGAGTTGAGGCCGAGTGAACAGGGTGTCTGTGACTCCCATCTCGATGAGTTTGCCTAGATAGAGAAAAGCCGTGATGTCGGATACACGGGCTGCCTGCTGCATGTTATGGGTTACGATGATGATGGTATAAGATGCCTTGAGTTCATGAATCAATTCCTCGATCTTCTGAGTGGCGATGGGGTCCAGAGCAGAGCATGGCTCATCCATCAAAAGGATCTCGGGTTCCACAGCGAGGGCCCGAGCAATGCACAACCGCTGCTGCTGACCGCCTGACAGACCCAGGGCCGAGTCATAGAGCCGATTTTTTACCTCTTCCCAAAGCGCGGCCTGGCGCAACGTCCTCTCTACCCGTTCCCTGATCTGCCCTTTGTCTTTAAGGCCGTTTACGCGTAAACCGTATGCCACATTTTCAAAGATCGTCTTGGGAAATGGGTTGGGTTTCTGAAACACCATACCCACGCGAAGGCGCAAGGTGACCACATCCACACTGGAATCGTAAATATTCTGGCCATCCAACAGAATTTCTCCATCGGCGCGACTGTATGGGATAAGGTCATTCATCCGGTTCAGACAACGTAACAGCGTACTCTTCCCACACCCTGAAGGCCCGATCAAGGCTGTCACCTCATGTGTCATAAAATCAAGGGAGATATCATGTAAGGCATGAAAATTCCCATAATAGAAATCAAAATTCTTTGAGCTCATTTTCTTTGTTCGATCCATCAGCAAACTCTGTATATTCTCATCATTTTCTCATCCCATACGTCTTCGAAGATAAGATCGATAGATAATGGCAACAAGATTCAATCCCAAAACAAGGACAATCAACACAAGGGCCGTGCCGTACTGAAGGGGCCTCGTCGCCTCGATCTCCGTGCCTGCAGTGGCCAGGACATAGATATGATAAGGAAGGGCCATGATTTCATCAAAGATGGAAGATGGCATGGACGGGCTATAGAATACGGCTGCTGTAAACATGATGGGCGCGGTTTCCCCGGCCGCCCGGCTGATCCCCAAGATGGCTCCGGTTAGAATCCCGGGTAGAGCAGACGGTAAAACCACGCGATAGATGGTCTGCCACTTGGTGGCCCCTAATCCCAGCGAAGCTTCCCTATAAGTATCTGGTACAGCACGCAGGGCTTCCTCTGACGCACCGATAATCACGGGTAAGGTCATAATCCCTAGGGTCAGGGATCCTGCGAGGATACTCACGCCAAGTTTGAGCCAGACAACAAAGAAAGCCAACCCGAAAAGGCCAAAAACAATAGAGGGAACGCCTGCAAGGTTGTTGATCCCTAAACGGATCAATCGAAGCAAACGGCCTGGACGGGCATATTCGTGGAGATAGATGGCAGAGGCTACCCCAATGGGAAATGCCACTAGAAGAGAGCCCAGACTGAGGCAGATCGTCCCCACAATGCAGGGCAGGATACCCCCTTTTGTCATAGAGTCGATGGGGGGCTGGGTAAGGAATGTCCAGTTTATGGCCTTCCACCCCCTTGATACTAAAAAATAGACAATAATCAGTAAAGCAATGGCGTTGATGGCCGCTGAAAACTTAAAGAGTCCAAACAGGACGCCCTGTGTGATCTTTCGTTGGCGATTCAGTTTCGGCCACTCGCCCGCGACGAGTTCCGCTTTTCTCTGGACCTCTTTAGGTGACAAGGACAATATAGAATCCACTGGATCGTCTGATATGGTCGATTCTTCCATCTCAAGTTATCTCATGATTCCGATAAATTTTTCCTTCTTTAGAGAGTCGCTGCTCCTACTTGCCTATACTTGTGAGAGATATGCTCTGCCACCATATTAAAAATCAGGGTAAAAAGAAACAATACGATACCGGTGGCAAAGAGCGCGTAGTAATGATCACTCCTAAATGGCGCTTCGGCCATTTCCGCAGCAATACTCGCAGGCATGGGTCTTACAGGGTCAAACAAGGAACCGGGTATCATGGCCGCACCGCCCGCGACCATCAGGACCACCATGGTCTCTCCGATGGCCCGTGACATGCCGAGAATAACGGCGGTGGAAATTCCGGAAATGGACGCGGGCACCGTGACCCGCCAAACCGTTTCCCAATGGGTCGCCCCAAGGGCCAAAGAGGCCTCCTTGAGTTCTTTGGGGACGCTAAAGATGGCATCCTCCGAGATGCTGCAGATCGTCGGGACAGACATAAAGGCCAGCATCAGAGAGGCATTGAAGAGATTCAGCCCGGTGGCCACGCCAAAAATATCTTGAAGAAAAGGCGCCACTACCACCATTCCAAAGAAGCCGATGACCACCGAAGGAAGGGCGGCCAGAAGCTCTACAATCGGTTTCACCCACTCACGAATCCTTGCAGAGGAAACCTCTGCAAGGTAGAGGGCCGTCATCACGCCCAAAGGGATTGAAATGGCAGAGGCGGCGGCAGTCACAGCCAATGATGCGACGATGAGCGCAAGAATCCCAAACTCCGCGGGATCATAGGTCGGGTACCAGTATTTCCCGAATATGAAATCTTGGACCGAGACCTTGGAGAAGATAGGAAGGCCTTCCATAAACAGGAAAACGACAATCAGGGTAAGGGTCGTAATGGATGCCAAAGCGACACAAAAGAAGCTGATTCGAATGGCCTTCTCTTTTCGTTGCCGAGCTTTTCCCTTTTTATACCCATTTGTCATTCAGGTATCAACCTCAATAATACCGCTGATGAACTTAATCCGTCAGGTGCAGATCAAGATATCACGGCTCATCTTCTTCACAACACATGCCATTGTCGATCGGCAGGTCCAGCCACATCTAATGGTCTTTGCCATCTAATATCATGACTCACATATTAATATAATGGGACAAAACCAATCTCACTCACATACTTCTGGCCCTTTTGAGGATGAATCATATAGTTAATGAAGTTGAGTGCATCTCCTTCAGGCCAACCAGATGTAAACATATAGAGGGGCCGACTGATAGGAAACATCCCGTTAAGGGTTGTCTCTTCTGACCCACGCACCCCATTGGCTGTAAGGGCCTTGACGTTCTCTTCCACATATCCCAGACCAATGTAGCCGATAGCATTTTTGTTATTCGACACGGTTTGAACCACAGCCCCATTGGAGGCTTGGAGTAAGGCCCCGGGGTAAACCCTTTCTTTTTTCAACACCTTATTTTCCCAGACCTCATAGGTCCCGGAAGAAGTATCTCGGGAAACAACCACAACGGGTCTATCCGGTCCTCCGATATCTTGCCAGTTTTTGACCTTTCCCATATAGATGTCTCTGAGTTGCTCCAAGGTGAGGTTTTCGATGGAATTAGAGGGATGAACTACAGGCACTATACAATCGTAGGCCACCGCAAAAGGGACCGGGTACCGTCCATTCTCCACTGCCAGTTTGACTTCTTTGTCCTTGATAAATCTGGAACTATCGGCAATATCTGTCGTCCCATCGATGAGAGCCTTGATGCCATTTCCCGAACCACCGCCTGAGATGGTTATCTTTACATCAGGATGTTCTTTCATGTATGCTTCCGCCACTTTCTGGGCAATGGGGAGGACAGTAGTAGACCCCTTGATCTCAACATTCCCTGCCCAAACCGAATTTGTCGTGAAGCACAAAGCTATAATCAAAGCCAAGATACCAAAATATTTTCGTTTCATTTTATTCCTCCAGATTTGATTGATATTGGATATGACATGTTTGTGTATTGTTAGCCTTTTGTTAGGGTTGTGTTAGGGCTTATTTGCTCCGATTCTCACTCACCTCCTTTTAAAAGCCAATTGTCTTGAGCATTTCCTATAAAATCAAAAGGTTATACTTGCAATGCTTCATTCATTATGGACTAAACCCTATGGGTTGAATATTAGGAATGAGTTAGGGATGTATTAGAATTGGATAAAATAGGAAAAGCAAGGTGCAAGGTTCAAAGCGAAAGGAATCAGTTTTCCACATAAGCATTTGTATCATTATCCGGAAGATGCAGATTGAAGATACTCCCCTTTCCTGGTGTACTCTCCACCGTAACGCGGCCCCCGTGGGCCTGAGTGACATGCTTTACAATGGCGAGCCCCAGACCGGTCCCGCCCAGTTTCCTGCTCCTCGCCTTATCCACACGGAAAAACCGCTCGAACAGACGGGGGATATGCTTCTTTTCAATACCGCATCCTTGGTCGTGAACCGTGACGACGATCTCCCCATCCGTCTGCTTCCCTTCAACACGGATCGTGCTTTCATCATCACTATATTTGATGGCATTATCAAGAAGGTTCACCACAGCCTGCTCAAGGAGCGGGGGATTGATCTTTGCCATCAGATCCTCTCTACAAGAAAGAGTCAGATGAATATTCTTTGGGGCAGCCTTGACCTGAGAGACCTGAATGGCCATGGAGAGGACGTCTCTTATCCGGCCTTGGGATAGAACAATTTCTTGATTTTCCTCCTCCTGCTCGATTCTTGAAAGGCTTAGAAGATCCTCGATGATTGCGTTGAGGCGCCCCACATGTTTCTGAATGATTCCCAAAAAGCGCTCAGCATCATCACGGTTTTCCATGGCCCCGGTTCTCAGAGTCTCTACAAAACCCTGTATGGCTGCAATAGGGGTCTTGATTTCATGGGAAACATTGGCTACAAAATCCCGTCGAACGCTCTCCAGTTTTCTCAGGCGTGTGACATCGTTCAAGACCAGCAGCGCCCCTATCCGATGACCGTCCTCATCATAGAGGGCCGTGCTGTGGCCATTGAGTGTACGTTCTTCTTCGGCATAGAGGAGAACATCCTCTTCAACTGGTTCCTCGCCTGAAAGGGCTTTTCTCACAAGCTTCTGGAGATCAACGTTTCTTATGACCTCCTGTATGATCCGCCCTTGGGCTTGAGACGGATGCGCTTCAAGCATCTCACCCGCAGCCTGATTCATGCTGATGATTCTTTCATCATTGTCTACAGCGATGACCCCTTCGAGCATACTCGTGAGGACGGCTTCAAGTTCGTTCCGCTGCTTCGTCATTTTGCGGATTCGCTCTTGAAGCTCAATCGCCATCTGGTTCATGGTTTCCGACAGGCTGCCAATCTCCTCCGGGTTCTCAACAGGAAGTCTGCACTCGAAGTCACCTCGAGCAAAGCTTTCAGCTCCCTTCTTGATCTCTTCAATAGGCCGGCTTATACGTCTGGAAACCCATAGACTCAGGATTGCCGCAAATAACGCGATAAGAAGGCCTCCCACTACTATTTTAATTTCGATACTCCTTAAAGTCTCATCAATGGAAGCCAGGGGAACAGAAGCTCGAATCACACCCACGATATCTGCACCCCTCTTTAAAGGGGTTCCCACGTACATCATGTCTTGTTCCAGGGTCCGGCTGTACCTTCTGGACATCCCTACCTGACCCCTCAAGGCCTGTCTCACCTCTGGTCGATCCACATGGTTATCCATGGTCTCAGGATCTTTCTCAGAATCACCAATGACCTTGCCGGATGAGAGAATAACGGTGATGCGTGTCGTGACCTGTTGGCCGATATTCTTGCATATCTGATCTATAGCACCTCTATTCAGAGGCGAAAGATAATCAGAGATCTGGGTCTCCAAGAGACGGGCCCGCGCCTCAAGATCTGAAGCACTTTCTTGGATATGGAATTGTTTTAGAGTCCTGGAAGCGAACCAGGTGGTTGCTCCTAAAGATATGAGGATGATCAATAGATAGGTGGGATAGAGTTGCCAGAGCAGTCTTCTCCTTCTTTTCACCACAAGTTACTCCTGGAAACGGTATCCGACACCTCGAACCGTTTCAATATATTTTCCGGCAGGACCCAGCTTCTTTCTCAAGCCGACAATCTGAACATCCACCGAGCGATCCGTCACCGGATAGTCATCCCCTCGTACCGCATCCACAATCTGGAATCGAGTAAAGACCCACCCCGGCCTTCTTGCCAGGAAATTCAAGATGGCAAATTCCGTAAACGTCAACTGTACCTTCTTCCCATCCACCAGGACTTCCCGCCTCCCCGGGTGAATCTCCAGGTTATGTATCTTTACCGAGGACTCCTCTTCCGGCAAGTCTTTCACCTTTCTTCGCAGGGCGGCCCTGATCCTTGCCACCAAAACCCTGGGGCTAAAAGGCTTAGTCACGTAGTCGTCAGCACCGAGTTCCAGGCCTGTTACGATGTCGGCTTCTTCCCCTTTTGCAGTCAGCATGATAATAGGAATATCCTTGGTCTTGACATCATTCTTAAGGATTTTGGCCACTTCGAGTCCGTCGATTCCGGGAAGCATGAGATCCAAAACGAGCAGATCCGGATGCTCTTTCCGAGTGATCTCAAGGGCCTCCTCTCCCGATGTCGTACAAAACACATTATAACCCTCCCTGGCAAGATTGAACCTCACCAGTTCCAGGATATCTTCTTCGTCGTCCACAACAAGGATACGTTCTTTTGCCATATTATCACTCTTTCAGCATCACCATTCTAATGAACTCAAAGTAGTTCAAAATCCGGGGCCTCCCATGGGGGATGACTGATTTCTTGCCATAACCTCTCCGTCAAATAATGAAAATCTGGAATGGCAAGTATAGGGGGAATTGGGCTATTTACGCTAACCTCAACATGAATTCTGAGAAGACTGATCCTATTATTGGAATACTAGCATTCTGTTAGGATTGTGTAAATATTTCGTTAGCCAGATCTATGCTGAATTGAACTGGAGATAAGAATGATTCAATATCGTCCGTTAAGAGCGTCATTTACTGCCATAACCGCTCTCCCAACCACTTTCGAACAAGCACCTGTTGCGAAGCGGACAACCTCTTAGGTCTTGGTCATACAACAGGCTTTCTATGTTCAATATCTACCAGGATTTCACTTGCTATTTGAGAGAAATCTCGAATATTTGGCGCGGGGCAACACTCTATATTGTGGTATTATTCTCTTGACATACAACATCTTACATTATATAGTCTCCCGAAAATCATTGAGACGGAGTTTATACATGACGGTCGACAAGCTTCGCTCATTTTTGGATAGGCGCTCAGGTCTTGACAGACGTAATGAGCATTCTCTGGATTACTTTTTGAGAGGGGGCGGGGAAAGAAGGTCTTGGACTGAGAGAAGATCAGAAATGGAACGCAGGGGAGATTGGATAAGAGTGAGTGAATGGGTCAGTGTCCCTACCGTAGCCTAACCCCCTTTCGAAAAGATCCGACCGATCCTGAGAAATCAATCACTCAATGCAAAAAACCGCATAACATATTGCCCGTTCCTAGTGTCGTGCTCAGAATTAAGTTGAATATTTGGTACTTGCTGCACAGCTTCAAACGTATCATAGAACCTGCAAAAATGATGTAAGATATTTGTGAGACACGACACTAGAGACCCGAAAGTGCTAGAAATGGCGTTTTATTGAGGAGATCAGGGACCCAACTATCGCATTCCCCTTCCAGACGCTTTCCGACCCCAATGAATTCCCATCCCAATTTTTCTGCGGCGCACAAATCCCATTGTGCATCACCCACATAGACAAATCTCTCTATCTGGAAACCCATTCTGTTTGCACAGATCTCCATGATATCGGTTCTGGAACGGGCGTCATCACTGGATGACATGGGGAAATTCAGTTTTGAGAAGCCGGCAGTATCCAGTTTCATTCGCGCAGTATGTCCCCATCCGCCCGTGGCAATCCCAATCTTCATGTCTGAAAGTCCAGAGAGGTCCTCGAGGAGACTCACAGCTCCGGGGATGGGTTTGCAGTGGTCATTGTTTTGAAGATGATCTTTGACCAATTCCCCGAAACGTTGGCGAACTGAATCATAGTATGCATCAACAGGCAGATTGAATTCCTCCAAGATTTCCGTGAGGATCCCTGAGTCCGTAGAATAACGATAATCACGCCACGAGTTCCTGAGCTTAACCGCCGGGGCCTCTGATAATACTGCCCTGCGGTAAAGCCTTTCATCTAAGTCATAGGAATCAACAAGAGTCCCGTCTATATCGAATACAAGTCCAATCATCTCATTCTCTTCCCGGGCAGATTATGCCAACTAATTTCAAAAACCTCTTGATTATAGCTGAAAAGTCTCCATAATTGAATCGCCCGTCTGAGGTTTCGGGGTCTTGGTTTTAATAGATGAAAGTCCTCCCATAGCACCATGAGAATATTGATACTAACAGATGTCTTCTTTCCTGATACAGTGGGTGGCGCAGGAAGGGTCGCCTATCATCTCAGCAATGAACTTAGCCTAAGAGAGCATGAAATCCATGTCATCACGCGCAATACAGGGGGTGAACTCCCTGATCATCAAGAAATCAATCGCAATCTTTCTGTTCATCGCTTTCTATCCAGGCGAAAGGAGTCTTTTCTCTCATTTCTTTCAGAAATAAAATGCACAGCCTCTCTAAACAGATATTTGACCCGGGACATCTCATTTGATCTGGTTTGCACACACCAGAGCCTTGTCAGTATCGGGCCGCTTATGTCGTCTTCTTTGAGGAACATACCCACCATTCACTATTTCCACTCTCCGTGGCATGAGGAATTTCTGATTAAGAAACAACGGAAGGATACAGAACCGGGTATAAAGGAGAGTGCCATCGCCTTTTTGATGAAACAGATAGAGAGACGGATTCTCCTCAAAGCAGACAAGGTCATCGTCCTCAGCCGGTTTATGCTTGAAAGGGTATCAAAGATCCATTCCTACCCCAAAACCAGACTGATCAAGATTCCTGGTGGTGTGGATCTGAACCGCTACTGTCTGCCAATCGGGGGCAAACGCGCTGTCAGGGATGCTTTGGGCCTCCCACAGGATAAAACCGTCTTTTTGACAGTCCGAAATCTGGTCCCCAGAATGGGATTAGAAAACCTCATCGAGGCGTTTAATCAAAGTGATATAATGAGAGACAGGGGATTACTCCTTATTGGTGGAAAAGGATTTCTGGAAGAGAGCCTAAAGAAAAAGGTTAAAGATTCCGCTCTCCAGAACGCTGTCCGTTTCTTAGGCCATATCCCGGAAGAAGATCTCCCTCAAATATATCAAGCTGCGAATTTCTTTGTCCTCCCAACCAGAAAACTTGAAGGATTTGGGTTGGTTATCCTCGAAGCTATGGCGAGCGGAACACCGGTATTGGGAACGCTGGTCGGGGGCATACCTGAGGTTATTGGACCGTTTGACCGGGAATTGCTGTTTGATGGTGTGGGCTGGCAACAAATGAAAAGCAAGATAGAAGAAGTGATCCGCAACACCCCCCGGAGACCAAGATGGACTCCCCAAGCCTGTCGGGACTATGTAGAAAAGAATTTCTCGTGGCACCGGATGGCAAATACCTTCGAACAAGTGGCGAAGAGCTTGATTAAGGAGGAGAAATAAAAAAAATCAAGCCGGGTCTTTTTCTGCCAGTTCCCTCAAAATCTCTATGTTTTTAACGATACGTTTCTTATTCGCCTTCAAATTGACTTTGTTAGGCGCCTGTTTCCTGCCCCGTATCTTCTTTGCTTTCTTTGTGTGTGAAGCCATATTCATCTCTCTTTTGAAGCCGCCGCTTGTCCCGCCATTGCCCTGAGCCCGTCGAAGAGGCGACGGCGGAAGATTGGGAAAAAGGGAGTGTTTTTCAAAGGTCTAACCATCTCATTTCGAAGCGTAGCCTTTTTCCTTGGCAATCTGTTTCAGTCTCTTCCTCCTCCGCCGGCGTCTCCTGTCAATCTCTCGACGCCGCTCACTCTTTTTGTGACTCGCCATAAATCATGAATCTCCTGAACGGATAGGCAATGGATCTACAAAAGCTCATAAAGTAACGAAAACGACTCTCTTAGTCAATGGAATTCTTTCAACCTTGATTCACCATCAAGCTGTCATCTGCTGTGTTACCTTCGGTCGCTTCTCCTTGCGGTGTATTGTTTATACGCCTCAGTCGGCACTCCTTGGCGCCTTGCATCTAACGTCTCTCTGGTGCTCAGGGATCACCTAAAATCCTTTATTTCATTGTCCATCAACAAATTTGATGGTGGATTTTGGTTTAAAACGCACAATCCATAATATCCAGTAAGGCCACAGGAGACTCCCTTGAATGGACTCGAGGGACAAAGGCTTTTCTGAAGTGACTGGTGGGAGGGCGCCGTCTTTTCCTGACTTATCTGTGGGGGAAGCCCTGGCTCCCGCTCCACAGGAGCGGGAGAACAGCGGAGGGGGCAAGTTTCCCTCGCAGATAAGTCTCAGAAA
>CAZFMX010000080.1:0-14985 GCA_964520425.1 uncultured Desulfobacteraceae bacterium | reverse complement strand
GTCAAACTTTGTCGGTCCCCCGCCATAGCCGGGGGTTTACCCAGGTTCAATTAAAGGGATTGATCTAGTGTCGTGTCCCAGAATTAACTTGAATAATAAGTCCCTGCTACACAGATTCAAAGAGGCCCTCATACCCCAACGTGTCATAGAGCCTGCTAAAATAATGGAAGGTATTCCTGAGACATGATACTGGAATTCACGTTTGGCGATTTCCAGAACTAGTCTCGAATTACGCTAAGATCTTTGTTATTATTGTTTTCTAGAATCCCTTGTCATGTTTTCTATGCAACGATAGGGTGAACCCTGATTTTGCTTTGGTGAGAATCAATGACTGAACTCAGAGAAGAGTCAAGAAAGGCGGCCAGATCAGTGACTCTGGTAGGAGCCGCGCTGAATAGTCTGTTGATTCTCATCAAGTTTTTCGCAGGGATTATTGGTAAGAGCCAGGCCCTCATCGCGGATGCGGTTCATTCCGTTTCGGATCTTGTAACTGATGCTGTCGTTCTTTTTGGCCTTAGGATTGGCGGAAAATCTCCCGATGAGGAACACCCCTTTGGCCATGCTCGCATTGAGACCCTGGCTTCCGCCATCGTGGGACTGGCCCTGATCGTCACGGCGTTGTATTTGGGAGTGAAGGCTGCATTTGATATTTACCTTCACAAAGAGTACTTTCCTACGAATATTGCGTTGGTGGGGGCCATTGTCTCGATTGCTGTGAAAGAAGCCCTATACCATTACACTGTACATACCGGGCGTCGGATCAAGAGCCAATTAATTGTTGCCAATGCATGGCATCATCGTTCGGACGCCCTTTCCTCCGTGGCCGTCTTGCTGGGTTTTATCGGTATACGGATCAATCCTGCCTGGCACATGCTCGATTCCTTTGCCGCAGGTTTAGTCTCCTTTTTTATTGTAAGGGTCGGTTTGCGGATTTTGGGGAACAGTCTGCGTGAATTCACCGACACAGCTCCCAAAGTCGATACCCTGGACAGTATCAGGGGTTGTGCACGAAATGTAGAAGGTGTACTCAATATACACGATCTTCGGGTCCGAACAGCCGGCGGGCTTTACCAAATGGAAATCCACATCACAGTTGATGGGCATATCCCGGTTGTGGATGGCCACCGGATCGCCAAGGAAGTCGAGCGTTGCTTAAGTGAAAATATCGACGGGATTGATCGAATCATTGTCCATGTAGATCCAGATCCCGATTCCCTTTGATGTAGTTAGGCCTATCATTCACTGTTTCTCAGGGCCGGATTGTCTGAGGTTTTCATTTCCTCAAAAGACCGTTGGAAACCGCACCCCTTCTTTCGACACTTCAGCATAGGATCTCCGTCTTTGGGACGTTGTACAACGAGGACCTTGGTCCCGCATTCGGGGCAGGTTTGGTTGACCGGTTCGTCCCAAATGGCAAACCGACATTTTGGATACTGATCACAGGCAAAAAATTTTCTTCCCTTCTTGGAAGCTCGCTCCACCAACTTCCCGGTACATCCTTTCTCAGGACAAGAGACATTAGTACTGATAGGTTCGGTGTATTTGCAGCGAGGAAAGTTCCCACAGGCCAAAAATTTCTGGCCGGTGCGACTCTGTTTAACAATCATTGTTCCGCCGCATTTTTTACAGGGTATTTGGGTGTGCTTTTCTTGAGCGACTATGTCCTCCTTTTTGCCTAAAGGTTGAGTGTTTTTACAGTTGGGATAACCGGAACAAGCGAGGAAGGGGCCGAATTTCCCCGTCTTCACAATCATAGGTTTACCGCATATTTCACACGTACCCTGCTGCTTACCAAGATCGGCGGTCTCTTCCATGACAATAGTGCCTTTTTCATCTCGGCTGAAGTTGGCCGTAAAACTGCATTCAGGATAACCGGAACAAGCCAAGAAAAGTCCGTTTCTGCCTGACTTTATGGTAAGGATTTTTTTGCATTTAGGGCAGGGGAGGGTGGTTTCCACCTCTGCCTTCATCTCTTTTTGAGCCTTTTCAAGGTTTTTTTCGAATGAACGGTAAAATTTCTCAAGTACTTTGATCCATGTGATCTGCCCGCTCTCCACTCTGTCTAGGTTATTTTCCATCTGGGCCGTAAAGGCAATATCCAGTATATCAGGGAAACCTTTCATCAGGAGGTCTATGACCAAAAATCCTAATTCAGTTGGTTTAAAACGGCCCTTTGTGATGGTTACATATTCCCTTCCACGGATGTTGGCCAGAATGCTCGCGTAGGTGGAAGGTCTCCCTATGCCGTTTGCTTCCAACTCCTTAATCAAAGAGGCCTCAGTAAACCTCGGGGGGGGTTGTGTAAAATGCTGAGCAGGGTCCAGGTCTATGAGGTGAAGAATCTGATCCTTTTTGAGTGGCGGAAGAATGGCCTCTTTATTTTTTCCTTGCTCTGATTCCTCTTCATCACTCTCCTCATATAGGGTGGTAAATCCCTTGAAGACGACGACAGAACCTGAAGCTCTGAAAGTCGCTCGTCCTGCAGTAATATCAGCCTGTGTCTGTTCTAAGATGGCCGGATTCATCTGGCAAGCCAAGAATCTTTTCCAGATCAGGGAATAGAGAGCAAACTGCTCTCCTGTCAGAAATGAGGCAATATTTTCAGGCTTAAGGAGGGCTGATGTGGGCCTGATGGCCTCATGGGCCTCTTGAGCTCTCTTGGGACTACGGTATGTCTTGGGTTTTTCCGGTAGGTAGTCGGTGCCAAAATTCTGGGTGATGAATTCCCTGGCCTCTGAAATGGCTTCACTTGATAGCCGGAAGGAATCCGTCCTCATATAGGTGATAAGCCCTGTTTGACCTTTATCACCAAGTTCCAGCCCTTCATAAAGGCTTTGCGCAATGGACATGGTCTTTTTTGCCGGAAAACGGAGTTTCCTGTATGCCTCCTGTTGGAGAAGGCTTGTGGTGAATGGTGGTGGAGGGTTCTTATTCTTTTTCTTCCTGACGACTTTTCCGACTGTAAAGGTTTCATTTTTCAACTCAGAAACAATGGCCTGGGTTTGGTTCTCATTCTTTAGCTCGGTTTTCTTTCCGTCGTATTTTGAGAACCTGGCTTTAAAGGAAGGAGGTTCATCAGAGCGGAGATGGGCCGTCAATGACCAGTATTCCTCTGGTTGAAATGCATGAATCGTTCTCTCCCGTTCACAAATAATCCTTAGGGCCACAGATTGAACTCGACCGGCGCTTAGCCCTCTCCGTACTCTCGACCAAAGAAGTGGAGATATTTGATAACCGACCAACCTATCCAGAATCCTCCTGGCTTGCTGTGATTCAAACCTGTCTTGATTGAGGCTCTGAGGCGAGGAAATGGCCTGTTTGATGGCCTTACCCGTGAATTCATTGAACAGAATCCGGAAAATTTGTTTCCCCTCACTCTTCAACTCTTGAGCGATGTGCCAGGCAATCGCTTCTCCCTCTCTATCCGGGTCAGGCGCCAGATAAATGGCATCAGCCTTCTTTCCGGCTGTCTTTATCTCTTTTAGGATCTTGGCTTTCCCTTTGATGGTAATATATTCCGGGGTGAATCCATTTTTCATGTCCACCCCGAGTTTGTTATTAGGCAGATCTTTTACATGACCGACCGAAGCCATAATCTGAAACTCCGGTCCCAAGTATTTCTTAAGAGTCCTGGCTTTTGTAGGAGACTCAACGACAAGTAAATTCTTCATCATAGGTATTCCGTTCTAAAAACAAGGTTTCCACTCGGCTTAACGAACAAACGTTTTCCCGGGAAGCTGTCTGATCATGCCTTTTAGTTCCATTCTCATGAGGATACTTGCCGCCTTCCCCGGTGCCAAGTCGCCTTGCCGAGTAATCTGATCTATGTGTAGGGGATAATCCCCAATAATATCATAGATGGCTTTTTCAGATTCGTCCATAGGGGGAAGCTCCTCTTTTCGGAACGTATCCGATTTCGGAGAATAGTCGTAATTCATTCCCAATTCGTCAAGGACGTCATCTGAGTTTTCTATGAGTCGGGCGCCCTGTTTGATTAAGAAATGACAACCCGTACTCTTGAAAGAATGAATACTCCCAGGGACGGCGAAAACCTCACGATCTTGCTCCAAGGCCAGGGCGGCTGTTATGAGGGAACCGCTCTTCATGGTTGCTTCTACCACTATTACACCTCTACTCAAGCCGCTGATGATTCGGTTACGAATCGGAAAGTTCTTTGGCTCGGGGGGTGTCCCTAAGGGAAATTCACTGATCAGAGCGCCTTTATTTGCAATACTGTCCGCAAGTTTGCGGTTTTGTGCAGGATAGACGATGTCTATGCCTGTTCCCAAAACTGCAATGGTGAATCCTTGGCCGGCCAAACAGCCCCAATGAGCTGAGGCATCAACTCCTTTGGCCATTCCACTGACTACTCCCAAGCCACGTCTTCCAAGTCCTTGACCTATCATTTGAGCAGATTTCACGCCGTACGGAGAAGGATTCCTTGAACCTACCACGCCCACGAATGTGATGTTCTTTGGGAGATCCTTCCCTTTCACGTAGATGAGTATCGGAGGATCATGAATCTCCTTGAGAGCTGCAGGATATGACGGATCATGAAAGGTAACGATTTTGGCTTTAGACTTTTCCAACTTGGCGAGTTCTTCGCAAGGATCATTCTGAAATTCCCTATTTACAATCCTATCGGCAGTTTCTTTTCGCAGGCCTTCAATACCGGTCAGATCCGATATGTCTGTCTGGAAGATTTTCTCCGGATCTCCAAATTTGTTCAGTAGGTTTTTGCACGCGATATTTCCCAGTCCCGGAATCATCTGTAGGGCAAGCCAACCACATCTTTTGTCGGACCAAATCGGCATAGTATCTGAACGTTTTGGTGACCTTTGGAATGCTCTCCATCAGCTGACAGGGCCATGCAAAGCACCTCAGACATAGGTCATGGAATATGGCGGGAGTTTAAAGCAGAGGAGAAACCAATAGTCAAGTCTTTTCTATGGATGGTGCATGAGATAGAGGCTATTCAAGACTGCAAGTCGCTATCTTGGAGAGGATGTCAGGTTCACCTGACCAAGATAGGGCATTTATAGGACTTCCGACAGGAAAGTCTTCTTCAGAAGAGATAACAACGGCAGTAGCTGTCTTTCTTCTAGATTCCAAGACTAGAATAGTCGCAAGATGAACATCTGGAAGGATCAATTCCGGCTTCTTGGTCAAACGAAAACCCTTTGCATCAGGATCGGGAACAACATGTTCCCTTATCACCTGGAACAGGTGCCCTTTTTGGACTCCCTTGTCAAGACCACAGTCGATATAGACGACCGCACTAGTGGCAAGGATGTTCGTTTCATCTTGAGTTGCCACAACGTGTCCAACGACTGACTTGTCCATAGATCTAGGTAGGACGCAGGGAGATGATACCGGTTCATATGGAACAATCGAGTCCCCGACACCTAGTGTCTTGAAGCAATTGAGCAGTGTTGCTTTGTAGATATTCTTCTTGGGTACAATCTTACCCTCTTCGACCGTATGACCGACAGGTTCCTCGATCACCAATCTTCCACGCACTGTAAGGACATACCCCATCTCTTCTCTGGTGATCGGATGCTTGATCAAAGGGGATCGTTTGCATATGCTGAATTTATCACCGGGCTCGACTCTTACTCCCTGCTTGGTTATTCTGACATAGACCTTATCTCCCGGGGATAGAAGCATCTTTTCGTCTTCAGATGCAAACAAATCTCCCCAGAGTTCCGCTTCTACGTCGGAAAGATAACCAAGGGCTTCCATATTAGTGAGACCGGAGACATCTATCCCCACAGGTCCCGCAGGTTCAGGTTCCTCAGGTTTCTGAATAGCGACTTCCTCCTCTTTGGTTTTCAGAGTGGGAACGCCTTCCAGGAGAGTGATAACATCGCCGGGCTCTAAAAGATGGGGATTGGTGATGAACTGATTCATCTCCCACAATTTTGGCCATAGACTTGGGTCACCATAATAGAACTCACATATATCCCAAAGGGTATCTCCCTTTTGGACAACGTGAGTCATGGGCTGAGCACATGTCTGTGGTGAATGCATCAAAGAACAGGTAAGCAGTAGCATGAGTACGGTGAAGAGAAATCTACATTTGTTTGTCATATGAAAATCACATCCTTATGTGCGAATTTATTGTTTAATTATAGCTATTTTTGGAGTTCTTTGTCAAGCGGGTTTTATCTTTATTTAACTGAATTGAATAATATGAAGTGAATAAGGATTAAAAACGATTAATTCAAGCATCATGAGACTTAATTAGTCGAATTCATGGCTCATTCCACCCAGCCAAGTTTCCATTCTGGTCAAAGGAGACGAATCCTTTATAGATACTCGGATAATACCAGAGCGTCTTTGACCCTTTGATGACCTTGATCGGGGCGCCGAGGATAGATCTGACCTCATCCTCCGGCATGCCGATTTCAAGTTTTCGCCAGTTCATCATGTTTTGCCAACCGAACCCTCCCGTTTCCAGCATTTCCCGGAATTCCATTGATTCTTTAAGCTGTTTCTCCAGCTGTTCTATCCTGAGTTCAAGTTCATTTATTTTTTTCTGAAGCAACAAGGTTTCATTATCCTGAGCTTGGAGGGGATGTATAACCAGACCGAGGAATATCAGGCATCCAAGCGTGCTGATTAAACTCAACAAATGCTTTGATCGGTTCATGATATCTGCGTATCTCCTGTGTATTCCATTACGGATTTGCCGACGTGTAGGCGTTAATAAATTCGGCTACAAAGGCCCTTATCTTTCCTTGAACTTCAGCAGAACCGCCAAAGCTGATCTGGTTTCTCTCCCAGGTCGTCGCAAACAAACTGATTGTAGCATTTCGGCCTAACTGAGCTGCCTGCTGAACTTCAACGGTAATATTAGAAACATCGATGGTTGTATCTTGGGTAGGAATCTCGTTAATAGAGACATAAAGCACGAGGCGAGCGAGAGGATATTTCAGGGAGATCTTAAATCTATTGAATTCTTCGTCTGAGAGCACTTTAATCCCTGCTTTCTTGAGCTGATGCTCTGTTTCTTCGCGGAGTTGGCTGGCAACAATACCCTTCTGTTCGGTATTGAAATCAATGGGATTTACCTGCACATAAACACTTTTCAGGCCCTGAAACATTACACGGGAATCATCAGCTGCTATGGTGGCAAAAGGCGTCAAATAGATTAATAAAAGGAAGACGAAGATGCCTGAGACAAGGCTACGTTGGTGGCAGAAATTCATGGATGTCCCTCCCTTGAGTTGTCTGATCTCGTGGTCGTTGATTCTGTCCGGCTAGTATGAGACCTTTGAAAAACACCCCCTTTTGCCCAATCTCGGCGTCAGACTCAAATCTTAATCCTCGAAATACTAAAAGTATTCCTGGCTGTCCCGATAAAAATCGGGAGGGTTAGAATTTTCATCTTCCTTGACCTTGAACGAAATTGAGCATTTTTCAAAGGTCTCAATATATAGACAACGACGACGGTGTGGCGCAGACTTTTCATGATTTTTTGACCGTGGTGCGAGAGAGGGGAGTCGAACCCCTACGGTAATACCACTGGATCCTAAGTCCAGCGCGTCTGCCAGTTCCGCCACTCTCGCATGCCGTAACATATTTTCATGGTTTTTATGAAACGTGTCAAGAGCTAATACCAGTCCTGATCCACCATCAAAGTGTCATCTGTTGCGTTGCCTTCGTTCGCTTCTCCTTGCGGCGTATTACATATACGACTCAGTCGACACTCCTCGGTGCCTTGCATCTAACACCTTGCTGGTACCCAGGTCTCTCCCAAAATCCACTGTCATCAGCTCAGAAACGAGGATTGGATTTTGGATTTTGGTCGAGCCTGAATCTTTGTTCAAACTCTTTCACGTACCTGGTGATATGCCCTTCATCAGCAAAACTGAAGTATGTATTGCTCCCAATAATCACGTGATCCAGGACTTGTATTGTGAGTAGCTGCAAAGCCCATACAAGATCCCGAGTCAGTTTCCGATCTTCATTGGAAGGTGCTGGATCTCCTGAGGGATGATTATGGACGAATACTAAGGCTGCCGCTCCGTGTTCTAGGGTCAAGGTCACGATTTCCCGTGCATAAACTACACTCCCGGTCAGAGTGCCAAAAAAGACATCCTGATCAGAGAGCAATTCATTCTTGCGGTTAAGAAACAGGACTTTGAAGACCTCTCTCTTTAAATCCCGCATGGAATGGAACAGATAGTCAAAAACCGCCTTTGATGAACTAAGAAAGGCCTTCCCCCTGGCGCGATCCCTTAGATACCTCCCGGCTACGTGATGAACAAAGCTCAAGTAGAGAGCGTTTTTTTCTCCGATCCCCTTGATTTGTGTCAATTTTTCTATAGGAGCTGAGAGCACACCGGAGAGATTGCCGAATCTCTTCAGGGCTTCTCGGGCCTCGGTTTTCACATCTCGCCTCGGGGTTCCCAAGGTCAGAAGAAACTCCACCACTTCCTCATCGGAGAATCTCTTCAGGCCACCGTGTATGAATTTGTCCCGAAGTCGATGTCGATGACCTTCCCCCTTCTTTTTCCACTCTTCTTTATCCATTTTTTTCACAGATGGTTCACTTGATGCCGAATCTTAGGTGAAGGAGCCGGTATTGGCAGTTTACATCTATATGTAAGATTTGATACATAAATCAATTAGTCTTACAAATCAAACACAAACTCATTTTCATGCCCAACCTTTTAGTTAATCTGGATGCAGAGCAAGCACGGTTCTTCCTGTTAATGAATACGGATTATCAAGAGATATTCCAACACACGAAGAGAATGGTGATGAGGCCTTTTCGTAGTGACTGTCGGGAGGTCTACGTTATTTCAAACAGTTACGGGATGGGGGACCCCCTGGCTTCCCGCTTCAGAGAAGCGGGAAGAACAGCGGAGGGGGGAGGTGTAACATCATATCATTAAACACTCATTAGTCGGAAGAACCAGAGGCACAATGGATGAAGATAGAAGGAGGCACGGAAAGCATAAAAAGAACTTTTTTCTATAAATACCTTCTTTACTCTGTGACCCTCTCTCTGTTATAATGTAGTGCTTCTACAGACCTGCCGGGGGGGATCGCCCCAGAGTTCTTTCAATCTACAGGTCATCTTCCCATTGAAAGGACTTTAATTTCGTCATTACTCGCGTCTGTTCAGCGGCTCCGCAGTTTGCGGATAGTTTCGCAATCTGTTAGTGAATATTTTGTGGGTGGGAAGGATTCTTTAAAAAACAATGCTATTATCAAAAACTCTGGGTTTTCTCTGTGTTTTGGTGTTGTGTGAACTTTTTTTTGCGGATGGAGCTTGGGCTTGGGGCCCGGCGATACATACGGCTATCGGGCTAAAGATCATTGACGAAATTGCCTATCTCTTACCGGCTGTCGGCAATGTCATCCGATCATACCCTCTGCAGTTTCTTTACGGGAGCCTGGCGGCGGATTTTTTTATCGGCAAGGGACAAAAGAAAAAGAAGGGGCATTCTCATAATTGGGAAACCGGTTTTAAGTTTTTTGAAAGGACTGCTAATGACAGTGAGGCTGCCTACGGATACGGGTTTTTTTCACATCTTGCCGCGGACGTAGTGGCTCATAACTATTTTGTGCCCGAACTCATCCACGCCGCCTCCATATGGAAGCGGGCGGGACATATCTATTGGGAGGCCAAAGCGGACCAGTCTCTGGGCTTTTCCTATACAAGGACGGCCAGGAATTTACTGAGTATGAAGGAACTGGATTGTGACCATCTTCTACGATCGGTGGTGAAAACGAGCCGAAACGGGTTTAGGACGAGAAAACATCTTTTTACTCAGACCGTGAGGTTGTCTGATTTTTTAAGCTACTCACAGTCTCTAGGTTTGGTGAACATAGGTTTTCGTTATCAGATTTCCGAAGAATATCTTGCCTTTATGATCAACCTTTCATATCGTCTGGTAAAAGACCTTTTGACCCATCCGAGGTCATCACTCTGTCTATCCTACGATCCCATAGGGAGTGAGAATTTACGCTTGGCGAGCTCAAACGGAATTCTTTCGAAGTTATTCAATACGCCTCAACCCGTTTATCAATTCACGGTTGATCAAGAACTTCTCAAATTGTAATATCCTGAATCTTGCATAGACAATCTCGAATGGATTTATTAAGAGTATCATTATAAACTTTTGAGGCGTCATTTTTGCCCGTCCATTCTGTTCATAGGCACGAACAGGTTCAAGTCCAGGCATGTGTCCGTGAAAGAGATATTACGTGAAAAAACAATCCGTCAAAAATTATCAAGGACCTTGAATATCGTATGAATACCATTAGGGTACTTCCGGAACATGTAGCGACACAGATTGCCGCTGGCGAAGTTATTGAAAGACCTGCTTCCGTGGTCAGGGAACTCCTTGACAACTGCATTGATGCCGGTTCAGACAGAATATTCATAGAGATAGCAAAAGGAGGGAAAAGGCTCATCAAAGTTCGAGATAATGGGGTTGGAATGAACAGGGACGATTTGCTTCTATGTCTTGAGAGGCACGCCACCAGTAAAATCAAGTCGGCCTCAGATCTTTTTCGCATAGAGACCTTCGGGTTCAGGGGTGAAGCACTCCCGAGTATGGCATCGGTATCACGGATGGAGATTACCTCCCGTCCCAAAGATCAATTGACCGGGTATAAGGTTAAGATAGATGGCGGCAAACTGAAATCGGTTGATGAAACAGGCTCACCGGCAGGGACAATCGTGGAGGTCAGGGACCTTTTTTTCAACACCCCTGTAAGGAAGAGGTTTCTTCGCGCAGAGAAGACAGAAACCGATCACATTGTTGATGTCATATCAAAGATAGCCCTCCCATTTCTTCATATTGACTTCAGGTTGGACGACAGTGAGAAGACACTATTAAGCCTTCCGATCTCAGAAAATGACTTAAACCGTTTAGCCATACTCATGGGACGGAATGTGGCCGGATCCATGGAATATTTGGATCAACGGTTGGATGAACTAAAGATCAAGGCCTATCTGGCTTCTCCTGACCTGAGCAGGTCCAGAGGAGATCGCATTTTTGTGTATGTCAATCAAAGGAGCGTACGCGACCGACTGATTACACGGGCCGTGATAGAAGGCTACGGACAGCGTCTAATGAAAGGGCGCTACCCCCAAGTTGCCATCTTCATTGAGATGCCTTCCACCTTGGTGGACATCAATGTACATCCCACCAAACAGGAAATTCGTTTCCATGATGGCCGTCGTGTCTACCAGTCCATTGTATCGGCTATACAGGGTATCTTGGGAGAGCTATTTCATCCCCTTCCAAACGTTGCCTTGGATGGGAGGCCCGTAGAATTCAGAGAGATAAGAGAGGCGCAGATTCCCGAAAGGCGTGTGGCAGAACCAGAGGGAGTCTATTCAGGATCAGTAGATAAGAGTTCAGACTACTCTAAGAACCTTTTCCAAGAACAGTATCTTGTGAGACAAAGCCCTCAGATTATCGGGCAGCTAAGAGACACATACATACTTTGCCAGAGCGATGAAGGCCTCTTGTTGGTTGATCAGCATGCGGCCCACGAAAGAATTGTTTATGAGAGTCTGAAGAAGGCCTACCAGAGCATGAAGATTGAGGGCCAGTCTTTTCTGATTCCTCATCGGTTGGAGTTCTCCTTGAAAGAGGGGAGAGTCATTGAGGAGAAAATGCATCAACTCAGCCAATTGGGTGTGGAACTGGAGCACTTTGGTGGGAGTACGTTTCTTCTAAGGTCTGTACCTACTATTCTTGTGGATGCAGAATGGGGAACCTTTCTTCTCGACCTAGTTCCGGTTTTGGAGGAAGCAGAGGATCTCAGTAATGACAAGGCAATGGACAAGTTTCTCACTGTCATGGCATGTCACGGTGCCATAAGGGCAGGTAAAAGGCTGTCTCAACAGGAGATGATATCGCTGATCAGTCAACTGCAGAAGATGGATCTTCCGACGAATTGCCCTCACGGCAGACCCGTTTTCAGACAATTCAGCTATTATGAGATAGAGAAGATGTTCAAGAGAGTGGTTTGATAGAATCGCCCTGTGATTCCAAGTGGTGAAGAAGAACTCATGACAGATGAGAAGCCGAAATTGGTGGTGATTACCGGACCGACAGCCTCCGGGAAAAGCTCTTTGGCCATCGACCTGGCCCTCCACTTTGGCGCTGAGATCGTGAATGCGGATTCTATGCAGGTGTATCGCGGTATGGATGTGGGAACGGCCAAGCCGACTATCAACGAGAGAAAGGGCGTTCCCCATCACATTTTGGATGTGGCGGACCCTGATGAAGATTTTGACGCGGCCAAGTACCGGTCTCTAGGAATCCCCATCTTGCATGACATTGCTTCCAGAAACAAAATGGGTCTTGTGGTGGGGGGCACGGGTCTATATATAAAGAGTCTCCTGAGTGGCCTGTTCGAATGTCCGCCGGCAGATCCGGAGTTACGAGATGAATTGCGTCGAACTTGGGAGGTGCGTGGCCCCGCGTATTTATATGAAAGACTTAAGAGTTTTGATCCGGAATCGGCCCGGAAAATTCACAGGAATGACAGGTCGCGGATCATTCGAGCCCTCGAAGTATATTATCTTACTCGCCAGCCCTTTTCATCTCTGGTTCGAAGACATGGTTTCAAAGACCAACCTTTTCACACGTTGAAGATTTGCCTGCAAGTGGATAGACCTCAACTCTATGATCGCATCAATAGGCGTTCGTTCTCTATGATAGAAGCCGGCCTCGTTGGCGAAACAGAACGCCTTATAATGAAGGGATATACAACAGATTTGAAACCCATGAATTCCCTTGGTTATAGACATGTACGAAAATTTCTGGATGGGGAGTATGATCTTGATGAAACCATACGTCAACTGCAAAGAGATACAAGAAGATATGCTAAGAGGCAAATCACTTGGTTTCGTGCCGATCCGGAAATGGTTTGGATGGAGCCGGATGACTTGGCAGGCTTCATTCAGAGGATTGGAACGTTCTATGAGATGAGGGGTTGATTTTCCACCTATAATTTTAGAGAATAGAATTTAAATTGCTGATAAAACTTCTGAGAAAGAAAACCGGATTTTATGAATTCTTATAGGCAAAAAGGCCTTTTGGCTATAATCCTTGTTTTTGCCATTAGCCTGCCCTCGGCGGAGGCGCAAGTGGAAACCGATCCCGACCAGGGACAGACTCTAGTTATCGGTTCAGGCGACATTATTGATGCTAACGTGTCAGAAGCCAGGAGTATGGCCATCTCTGATGCACTGATTAAAGGTGTCGAGGCATACTTGGTTGGACTTCTGAGTCGTCAAGATATGATTGATCATTTTCCCCGTCTCCTTCAAGATGTTATTCCCAAGGCGAAGGAATGCATCGCAAATTATTATATCCTTACTGAAGAAAGGATAGACAACCACTACAAAGTCCTTGTGAGAGTCAAAGTCAACGATAAGGTGATGGAAGAGGGACTGAGAGAAATAGGCGTCGAATTGATAGATAGACCTCCGGTCAAGGTTCTCTTTTTGGTCTACCAGGTTGAATATCCCGAAGGTAAGCTTTTATACTGGTGGCAAGCTCCGGAAGCGGATTTTGTCTTGTCACCTATTGAGTTGGCGCTTCACAATGTTTTTGAAGCACGGGGGTTTTATCCCGTGAACCGATTATTAAATGTGCCTGATGGGATCTATTCTTCTGAAATGAATACTCTGGAATTGACGGATGAAGATGCTGTCGCCTGGGGTAGACTTTTCTCTGCGGATGTGGTTATCCGCGGTAGATGCAAGGTCATTCAGGGGAAAGAGATTGAGCTTGAACTCGAAGCTCTCCATGTGGAAAGTGGTTCTCTGATAGATTGGGGTATAGAAGTGGAGGAAATGGAGGAGACCCCGGCTGATGTGGATCAGGTCGTGGAGATCATCGAGAGATTGGTCAACAAGGTGGCTGCCCGATTGGGCCCTAGAATATTGAATACCCTACAATCTAAGGAGACTACGTTAAATCAATTGGAGCTTGTTCTTCAAGGAGTGAGTAATTTTAAACAATTCAGAGTGTTCAAAGATTTTCTAGAGAACAGAATAACCGGAGTAGAATCAGTAAAACAGACAAGAATCAAAGATAATGCCATGTATATTTCGGTTGAGTATTTTGGTGATGAAAAGAGATTCCTAGACATGATATCAACACAAGAGAGTCTCCCCTTTGCCACTGATGTTACAAAAACAGAGGACGGAGAGATTCATGTTCTGATAAAGCAGGATACCTATGACTATCCCTAATCTTGTTACGGCCATTAGAATCGTTTTGGCACCTGTCTTTGTCATTTATCTGATCAACAGTCAATTACTGGCTGCTCTCATCGTGTTTCTGATATGCGCCGTGAGTGACGGGCTGGATGGCGCTTTAGCGAGAGTGTTCAATCAGAAAAGTAAGCTGGGGGCCTACATGGACCCTCTCGCAGATAAACTCATTCTGGTGGCCGCCTTTGTCGCCCTTTCCATAATCGGCATTTTGCCTCCCTGGTTGGCTGTAACGGTTATTGCACGAGATATGATGATCCTATTAGGTATCTCGGTTCTCTTTTTAAACCGTCTGGAAGTCATCATCAAGCCCTCCTTCTTGAGCAAAATGACCACATGGGCGCAATTTGTGACGGTTCTCATCGTCCTGTCTAAATGTTATCTGCCCACTGTCACCAAACTCTATCCCTACATCTTCTATCTCACGGGTCTGCTTACCGTCAGTTCCGGTCTGCACTATATGTATAGGGGTTTTAAAATGATAGGGGAGGGTCCAGCTGAACGCCTGGAGGACTGAGCAAGATTAACCTGATGATAAAGGAATCTCTCTCTTGAAGAGACGAGAATACATTCCTGCAAAATTGTACGCAGTTTATGGCTTGACAGGAATCAGATGACTTGTTAATTATTTGATATACATAGGCACGTAGCTCAGGGGGAGAGCACTACCCCGACACGGTAGGGGTCGTGAGTTCAAATCTCACCGTGCCTACCATAAGACAATA
>CAZFMX010000079.1:0-15006 GCA_964520425.1 uncultured Desulfobacteraceae bacterium | reverse complement strand
ACATCCTTATCTTCGCCATCATGTCGGATCTTTTCGTCAGACGTGTTCAAACCGGCGAATCCCCACCAACCGGCTTTGGGCGCAGCATAGGTGAAGACGCCGTTTTGATCCGCCTTGACGATCTGTGTGACCATGTAGCCGTTTAGGGCCTCTGCTTTTTTGTCCTTGTTGTAGTACTCGATCTCCACTTCTGCATGGGGAACCGCCTTGCCGTCCAGCAATACTTTTCCCTGAAAGACGTTTCCGGCATAGAGTCCAAAAGGTCTTGTCAGGGGAACGATCTCGGTTTTTAATCCCACGGGCTGATCCCATCCCTCTTCATTTCCAAATGCCGCAACGATGGTCTTTGTGTAATGGATGATATAACAATCTTCGGTTGGCTCCCAGTATGGGATCGGTTCCATATGGAAGATATAGACCCCTGGTCGATTGACCTTGTAGCTTAGAGTCCAGGACTTGTGCCCCATGACCTTGGTTTCTTTCAGTGCATCAACGAGGTCTTTGTTTGCTCCATTGGCCACGACAGCACATTCATTGGGTTTGGCTAAATCCATTCCTACACCTTCAAAGGGGTGGGAAAAAGAGAGATCCAGGGTGATTTTTCTGGAATCTCCTTGCATGATCATGCTGTCCGAAGGAATGACCATCCCGAAATGGGCAAACGCCATGCCACCGCCTAGGGACAAAAAGATACTCATTACTAAGCAGATTGGAAGCTTCTTCATTATGATATTCTCCTTTCATCTTCTTAAAATAAAGAGCCACAAAGGCAGTAATAGGAGTCTTCTTACCCATTAAGCCTTCGTGGCCACTATCTTTTTTATGGGTTCTTGAAATAGATCAGACTTCATGTCCGATCAACATTCTCGGGGCGAATGATTCAACTACAGCCTTTGGTCCACCAATTGGTGATCAGGGTCTCTTCTCCTTTTTAAAATAGATGATGATTCCCATAATTCCCACAATGTAGCCGATTCCCCCGATTACCTCCGTCAGCCCCGGGCCTTGATCTTCCTGGATTTTGGCCAAAGTCCTTGTGATAGGCTTCAGCCTGGCGTCAAGGGCCTCTTCCACGACCTGTCTGATATGGTCCCTATCTTCTTGAGAAGGGGAGGGGGGTAGCACGGGTGCTCCTTCTAAATCCGCTGTTTCATCCGCTCCAAGAAGAAATTCCGCCCGATGGCCCGTGCCGGCTTCAAGCACAAGACGGAGAGCGGACTTTCCCGGAAGCTTGAAGGAAAATTCGCCCTTGTCATCGGTCTTTCCCTCCAAAAGGACGGCTCCGGAGGTATCAAATACTTTTACGACGCCACCCTTGACTTTCTTGCTGCTGCTGAAGTAGCTATCCGTATAGACCGTATCCCCTTCTACCCATGCGAAAATATAGATACCATGGGCATGGGCAATAGTCCCCATGAAGAGAAAAAGGGCAAAGAACAGGATCATGACCTGTATCATGATCATGGGCGCTCTTTGAGCTTCACCATGTTTTCTAATCCTATCGCTCATAAACAACCTCCAGGATTTCGGGTTTGACGCGCCTGAGGAACCGGACACACAGGACCGTAATTATTCCTGCCATTACCATGATGGAAAGATGGGCCATGACCACCTGAAATATGCATTTGGATTCAGGGTTCAGGGATTTCAACCTATAATGCGGGATGTCCAGCTTTCTCTTCGACCTCCTCGACAAGCTCGGGACAGGCAAGCCCCATTCGGCACGACTCATGGCCCATGGCAGGGTAGGCCGTTTCCTTAGAGCTTCTTTCGATAGGCCTCCTGAGACCTCCCGTTCTGCATGAAGAGATTAACAGCAATCGTGCGCCTATGCAACACCCAGTGCTGCTTTTCTTTTCTGAACCCATCGAACCACAATGCAAACCACTAGGATGCCACCGAAACAACTGACCAGAGAGGATCCTGTGGGCATGTCCCAGACTGCGGATACGACCAACCCTATGATGGTGGTCAGGGCGGCGACACCCCATGCGATCAAGAGTTGAGATCCGAAGCGGTTCCCATAGAGCTTTCCGCAGGCGGCCGGGATGATGAGGTAACTGAAGACCACATACACGCCCGCAATGCCCACAGATTGCGTGACCATGAGGGCAAATGTCGCAAAGAAAAGACAATCCCAGAGCCTGACGCGAATTCCGGCCTTTTCTGCCGCAGCCACGTCTTCGGAAATCTTAATAAACTGATGACGGAAGATGAAATGGAGTACACCCAGGACCAGGTAAAGCCCTAACATGTTAATCACCTGCGACGAGTTGACGAACAGGATGCTGCCGATGAGCATAGCCTCCATTTTGTCGTGTCCATGGGGGGCTTTACTCAAAATGAGCACACTGAGCGCGGCACAGACCACGAAGATGATCCCGATGATAGCCTCATGAGGGATCTGCTCATTCCTGAATCTTCCAAAAGAGAGCAGGGTGGCACCTAACAGGGCAAAGAGTAGGGACATGACGTAAGAGAATCGGTTCTCGAGGGCATGATGGTCATGCTCCGCGATCTCTGTCCCTTCTTCCATGGTTCCGGCGGTCCCTATAGAACCCAAGAGAATTTCATCCGTTTCGATGGAGAGGTCCACGGCCAAGGACTCCTCAGCAGCTTTGGTCAATGCTTCGGTTTCGTGGAATTCAAGGGTTTCCGGACAGAAAATGGGCAACAGGAAAAAAGCTACTGCCGCACCCAGGGCCGCGCATTGGGCTAGGGCGAGATCGACAAAAATCACACCCCTCCTGAGCACATGAAGCCCCATATAGCAGTGCAAGCTGGCAATTACGAGGCAGGCTAAAAAGGGGCTAATCAATACGGGAATGGAGTTAATGAGTTGATCCATGATCACCCTCCTTTTTTCTCATAGGCGCTCATCACCCTTTCGACCAGGATATCGAAGAGGGTGATATAATCCGTTGCTTCGGGTATAGATCCCGGAAACATGGGCAGCTCTACCACAGTGATCCCGGTCTGCTCGGCAACCAGATCGCAGGCCTGTCTGGAGAAATAATTGGCCATGATCAAGACTTCGATCTTCTGGTCCTTTACATGCTGAATGACCTCTGTAAGCCTCCCCGGGCTCGGTGGAATGCCCGGCTTGGGCTCCAACTGCATGGTCGCATTCAACCCAAAACGGTGGACAAAATAAGACCAGTTCCGATGATATGTAATCATTTTCTTGCCTAAGTGAGGTTTCATCTTTCCATACCAGCCGCCGAGGGTATCCTTTTCCTTCCCTAGGACGGTTTCAAGGCGCCCCTTGAGTTGGTATTCCCAGAGCTTACCTCCGCCGATCTTGTTGACCAGTTCCTTGCCGAACATGTGTTCGTCCAGCTCTTTTCGGAAGGCTTTAAGCCTTTCGGTGAAGTAGACGGTGTGCTCAGGCGCAAGCTTGGCCAGTCGCTGGGCGATAGTCTTGGCCACGATGCGTCCATTGAGGGGGTCCAGCATATAGTGGGGATTGCCTTGGGGGTGGACATCGCCCATGGAACGGTCCACCTTCTGCGTGGGTACTTCCAGGCGAAGGACACCCGAAGAAGTGTCGAGATGCCCTTGGGAGCCGATACGGATCTTTTCGTTTCGTGAACCGTCGAGAATAAGCGGTTCATACCCGATCTCCAACTCCATCCCGATCCGGATCCACAGGTCCGCCTCGCGTGCGGCGATCATGTACGTCGGCTTGGCGGCGATATGGTGTGGGTCCTCCCGGCCGGTGGCAAGAGATGTGACCTCCACCCTGTCCCCCCCCACATATCGGGCGATGGAGGCCAAGTCCGTGGTCGTAGTCGCGATTTTTATTTTCTCAGCAGCCATCGCGGGATAGGAAAAGAGCGCAATGGCAATGGTTATCAACTGTATTATCAGTATTCGTCTGATGTTCTTCATGGTCATTCCTCCATTGTATGGTTCCTAATACTTATGCGCACGATGAGGGCCGAGGCCGAAATTCATTTGCAGAAAGATCTCATCCGCATCCTTTTCGTTAATCAAGGTGATATAATTCCGCTCCGTGTGCCTGTACGCCAGACGCCAGTAGAGAAACTCACTCTGCATAAAGGTGAGATACCCCGAATAGGCATTCTCATGCAGGTCCGAATCATAGGGCATTTCAGAGTAATCATAGCGCGTGCCCACAGTCCAACGCCGTGCAAACTGAAAGTCCAGGGCGCTGTAGAGGCCCCAAGAGTCGACATCGCCCCCGGGCAGTTCCGCACTGGCTGCCATATATTCAGTTTGCCACAAGAACGACCTGTATAGCCCAGCCCGCGGAGGTCTCCATCGGAAGGTCAGATCCGCGCCGGCAATGTCCGTGCGGTTTCCGCCGTGGCCATCGTTGTTGGGCGCAGTGGCATAGCTCAGTCCCAGCTCAAGAGTGGATGCATCGGAGAGATCAAAGAAGTTCTTGAGATGGACCACATGGAGCAGATCATTGTACTCTTCGCCTGCAAACATCTCATTGTCATTTTTTGTCGCTTCATAGGACAGTTCGATGTACTTGTCCCAGGGGTTGGGCACGAGCCAATTGAGGCCCATACCATCTCCGGCGAGCCCCTCATCCCCAAAGTAGTTTTGAATCACGAGCGGGTATTCCACCCAGGGCAGGGCATGGGCGTGTAAAGAATTGGCCTTACCGAAAGTCGATTTAAAGCGACCGAACCTAGGTTGAAGACCCCAAGGGATACTCAGGAAGGTGACATAGCCCTCTTCGAGGCCCATCTCCCATTCCCCGCCCTCTTCCTGGCCAAGACCGATGAAGAAGTCGGCGCGGGCATAGGGGTCGACAGCCGCAGAAAATCCGAGTTCAACTTCCCGGAAGAGAACCTCGTCGTCGAAGTCACCTCCTTCCTCGCTGGTATAATGGCCGATAACATCACCAATGATGCTGATATCGGGATTCATGCTCTGAAAGATATTGCCTGAAGGAGTGGAGAGGGGCTTCAGGCTGCTTAGATCCGTCTCATCTTCGCTTCCTGTTATCTCTCCAAGCAGGGTATCGAGCCCTTGCTCGTTATCTTCAAGGTCTGAATCATCGAGCAAGGGGCCGAGATTATTTTGCGGGGTGCCCTCTGCGAGACGCTGTTGGAGGTATTGGACTTCCTCTTCCAAGGAATTTATCCTTGTTTCGCTTTCCTTTTTCTGTTTTTCCATCTCTTTCTTAAGCTGTTTGATCTCTTCCCAGAGAGCATCAAGGACTTCACTCTCCTGGGATTCTTGGTTTCCATGAAAGGCCACTGCCACGGCAGGTAGCATGAAAATCAATAACAAGACCCCCAGCAGGGTCGAACAAACCAAATAGGTGTAACGCATACATTGTCCTCCTGTGTCAAAACGGGTGTGCTCCATTGGACGCGGTGCAGCACCTGATCGTTTATGAGAATGTCAAAATGAAATAGTCTCGTAAGGGGTCTGACTTTCAAAGACCTCTGCCCTACGCACTGCGTAGATAAGATTGGAAAGCATAGGAAAAAGAGAATTCCTTATGAATTCGTCAATCGGTTTTTCAGGTTTATTGAAGGGGTTAAACGACAGGAGGGGCGCGGCTGATGGTGTAGGTTTTCCAGTGACTTTGCAGGACTGGTACTGTGCAAAGAATAGGCGTGCCCGCATTTGTGAGAATGACGGGATTCGCCCCGATATTCGACTTGTAAAGAGCTGAGGCGATGCTTTGCAGTTGCTGGCATTGGGGACAGGTTTGTGGGTTATGGTAGGGGTCGTCTTTTTCCGCTTCCAGGTGGAGTAAAAGGGGGATGTGACTCCACCCGATAAGGACAAGCAGGACAAATAAAGAAATACTGCAGGCTTTAAATAGAGAAATAAACTTTTTCACCGGCGATACCCGATATTTAAAATGGTATTCCTTAAGCACAAATGATCTGGCAGGAGAGGCCAGAGCATGACAGTGTGCAAATATAGTAAAACAGAACTCTGCGATCAAGACCTAACTGCGGGATTTGGTGCCTTGCGGTTTTTTCCAGTTTTATTGCTCGTAGACGACCTCCAGGATTTCGGGTTTAACGCGCCTGAGGAACCGGACACACAGGGTCGTGATCAGACCTTCAATGACCATCACCGGAATATGGGCAATGACCACTATTTTGGCAATTACCAAGAAATGCTCTCCCGTAAATACCAGAGACGCTGCAAGCATCAGGCTGCTCAGCAAGACGGCTCCAGACCCGCACAGAAATGATGCGATCATGGAAAGGGTCATGTTTTCGCTCCTGATCCCGGCCCTAAAGACATAAAAACATATGACCGCAGGGAGGGCCATATTGAGAGTGTTCACACCGAGAGAGGTCAATCCTCCAAATTGAAAGAGTACAGCCTGTAAGATAAGCGCGATTAGAATGGCAGGGAATGCGACCCATCCCAAGAAGAGCCCCATCAGACCGTTGAGAAGAAGGTGTGTGCTGGCAGGGCCAACGGGAACATAGACGAGGCATGCCACAAAGAAACCTGCGGAAAGGATCGCCACTTGAGGAACACGGTCATAGTCGAGTTTCTTGAGACCAACCGCCGTTCCCGCCACGGTTAGGGCTGCTCCAGAGACAAGGACCGGGGCGGATAGAATACCTTCTGAGATATGCATATAAACTCAAGGTTTAAGGTTTACGTTTCAGGGTTTAAGGAGCAAGGTTCAGGGTTCAATGTTCACCGCCTAGCGGTTTTCTCGGACAAAAAAGCCACAAGGGTCTGGAGAGATCTTTCCCAATCCGCTCCAGCCTTCGTGGCTTTCATTCCCGAAACAAGTCATGTTTTTCTTGAGTAAGAGGCTTCACACCCCCATTGGGAAAATAACGTAAAATAGATCGTTGCAAGTGTCAATCATTATTTGATCAAAAGAGTCTATGAGACTGATGATATGAAAAAGTTGATCTTGACAGGTGCCTTCTCATAGGCGTCGAAAAACCTTTCATGAAAGGATTTTGTTGTAAACAACCCACAGATATTATAGCCTTTGTTTTGTACATAACCATACACTGACTCAATGGAGTATCTCATTTGATAGAAGAAAGCTTTCTCATAGGCGATTCTGTAATACACCGACTTGATCCAAGAGCTAGGGTTATTACGGCAGTTGTATTTTCAATTGTTGTGGCTCTCTCTGATCGCTTTGTCGCCTTGCTGCCTTCTTTCCTGATCGCTGTCTCCTTTGTATTCTTGGCCAGACTCTCCCTAAAAAGGGTCTGTCTGCGACTTCTTATGACCAATCTGCTGATCCTTATGCTCTGGGTTACTCTCCCATTCACAATCGAAGGGAAGACTCTGTTCATCCTTGGACCGTTGACAGCAACCAGGGAAGGGGTCTGCCGTGCCGCTGCCCTTACCGTCAAGTCAAATGCGATCATCATGATGTTGATGGCATTTATCGCCACCATGCCGGTCTTTACCTTGGGTCGAGCCTTGATGTACTTTCATATACCTGAGAAGATTGTGCATTTGCTCTCCTTTACCTACCGCTACATCCATGTTATCCATATGGAATATTCGCGGCTGGTTAATGCGATAAAGATCAGGGGCTTTAATCCAGGAAACAACCTTCACACCTATAGGACATATGCCTATATCGTGGGCATGCTGCTTCTTAAAAGCTATGAGCGGGCCAGTAGGGTACGAACAGCGATGCTCTGCCGAGGGTTCAGAGGGAAGTTCTATGATCTCAACGAATTCTCGTTCAGAACCTTAGATTGGATGGTTATGTTCACGTCACTTTTCGCGGTTTTGGGAATTGGTATACTACAATGGACAAGAATAATCGATTGATATGCTTGGAAGATGTCTCTTTTTCATATCAGGAAGATAGACCGGTGCTGAATAACCTCTCATTTTACCTTCACGACGATGAAAGGGTAGGCCTAGTCGGTCCCAACGGCGGCGGCAAGACGACCTTGTTTCATGTCATCATGGGACTCTTGCGGCCTTATTCAGGGAGGGTTGAGATTTTTGGCCGTGAAATGCGGGACGAAAAGGATTTCAGGCCTGTAAGACAACGGATAGGCATGCTTTTCCAAGATGCGGATGACCAGCTATTCAGTCCGACGGTATTGGAGGATGTGGCCTTCGGACCTTTGAATCAGGGAAAGTCTGTTAAGGAAGCCAAGAATATCGCCAGGGAGACCCTTGATTCTCTGGGACTGAACGGGTTTGAAGAGAGGATTACCCATAAGCTATCGGGTGGTGAGAAAAAACTTGTATCCCTCGCCACTGTTCTGGCCATGAAACCCAGAGTTCTGCTTTTGGATGAGCCCACCACGGGTCTCGATTCGGAGACCACGAAAAGAATAATTGGTATCCTCAAAAGTATTGATATCTCATACATTTTTATTTCACATAACATGGACTTTATCATCCAGACAACCCACAAGGTCTATGGTATGAATGATGGCCGAATCTTTCTCGAAGATGAGAAGATCCCCCATACTCATGCCCACGCTCACGGGTATGGCAAGCTCCCTCATACCCACTCTCACTAAGACACTCTCCATTCCAGTGCGGATCATAGATCAGAATCAAGAAGAGAGAATGCCTTGACATGATGAGTCTCTCTATGTATATTGGTATTCAATTGCAATAAGGAGGAGTGTTGGAAAATGACTCGGTCTCCGTAAAAGGAGACTTTCAATTCTTGAGATAGGACAGGATCTTCATCATGAAAAGGATCATTAAAATGCGAGAGATGCTTGACAACCAAGCCGGAACGATTCGGCGAGTATCTGCTCCAGGAGAGATGGGAAGAAGGATTCGTGAAATGGGATTAGTTTCCAATGCGGACATCCAGATTCAAGGACGCGCTCCTTTAAAAGATCCTGTGGCAATAAAGCTGAAGGACTATGTCCTTATTCTGAGGAACAATGAAGCCGATCACATTCTCGTAGAGGTGGATTTGCCCGACTAGGGGAAGATGAAAAAGCAAAAAATCACAATCGCCCTTTCTGGGAATCCAAACTCCGGTAAGACTACCGCTTTCAATGCTTTGACTGGCGCCAGGCAGCATATCGCCAACTATCCCGGCGTTACGGTGGAAAAGAAATATGGGCAGCTTGTTCACAAGGGATATGACATCGAGGTGGTTGACCTTCCCGGCACTTATTCTCTCACCGCCTACTCTTTGGAGGAACTTGTGGCCAGGGACTTTCTAGTGAATGAAAGACCTGACGTGGTGGTGGATATCGTTGACGCTTCAAACCTTGATAGAAATCTTTATCTTGCACTCCTGTTTAAAGAGATGGGTGTACCGTTGGTCATTGCCCTCAATATGGTCGATATGGCTGAGGCCAGGGGAATTGAGGTGGATGTAGATGTTTTATCCACATTGCTTGATGTCCCCGTAGTTCGCACTGTGGCCAGAACCAATAAAGGTCTTGGTGAAGTCCTAGATAGGGCCGTAGAGGTTGCCCTAAGTAAGAGAGAATGGAAACCTGCCATCATTTCATATGGGACCGATATTGATGAAAGTCTTGAGAATATCGAGGATGTGATTAAGAAGAGAAACGGATATGATACGAAATATCCACCCAGGTGGTTGGGGCTCAAGTGTCTCGAAGGAGACACTCAGATACTGGACATGATACAGGCTGATCCGAATATGAGTTCCGATATCAACACAATCTGTACCAAAACCCACAAACACATCATGAGGACTCTCGAGGAAGAGCCGGAAGGGATTATAACAGATCACCGTTACGGCTATATAGCCGGAATCACCAAGAAGGCAGTCAAAAGGAAGATTGAATCACGTCTGAACCTTTCGGATCGGATTGATAAGATCCTGACCAATCGCATGATGGGCCCCCTCATCATGATGGTTATTCTCTATGTCATCTATGAATTCACCTTTACAGTCAGTGAAGGCCCCGTGAACTGGCTGGAAGATGTCTTCGCATTGTTGAAAGGCTCGGTCTCTTCATTCATCCCTGAGGGCTATCTGAGATCCTTGATCGTCTCCGGCGTCATCGACGGTGTGGGAGGTGTTCTGGGTTTTGTTCCTCTCATCATGTTCATGTTTTTTTCCATCGCTATCTTGGAGGACTCCGGATATATGGCAAGAATGGCCTATATGTTGGACAGGGTTCTTCGCTGGTTCGGACTCCACGGAAATTCTGTGATGGCCCTTATTGTCAGTGGAGGGATCTCAGGCGGCTGTGCGGTTCCCGGCGTGATGGCTACGAGGACCCTAAGAGACCCGAAGGAAAGGATCGCAACGTTGCTGGTTGTGCCCTTCATGAACTGCGGCGCCAAGTTGCCCGTATTTGCCATATTAATCGCCGCCTTTTTCGCTGGAAACAAGGCCAGAATGATGTTTATCTTCACAATGCTTTCGTGGGCTTTTGCCCTGCTCGCCGCCAAAATGATACGATCCACTGTGCTCAGAGGGCCTAAGACCCCCTTTGTGATGGAACTCCCTCCCTATAGGCTTCCAACCCTTAAGGGATTATTGATACACTCTTGGGAGAGGACATGGCAGTATGTAAAGAAGGCAGGAACAATCATTTTGGGAATTTCTATCATTTTGTGGGCTATGATGACTTTTCCGCGGTTACCTGAGCAGAAAATTCGGTCCTTTGAAGCTGAACGGGGGAGGGTAAGGGCTACTTTTCTGGCTATACCAGAAGTGAAAAGTCTGATTAGTGATGAGAAGACTCTTCTGGCTTTGGATACTCTTCTCCATGAATACCAAGAAACGATTAGAAGAAATGGGATGCATAAGGAGGAAGGTGACGGATATCCACTTATGCTTGTGGTCAGCTCGATTTTGTCTCTGAAGGAGAATAAAAAGGTTGGGAATAAGGAGGGCAGAGAGCAGAGAGTCGCCTTGTCCTACCTGAACCTGGAAAAGCAAATGAATGCCATCAACGGGCGAGAGCAGGAGGCACAGCTGAAGGCGACTATAGCCGGAAGAGTAGGCCAGAAGCTGGAACCCCTGACAAGACTCATTGGTTTTGATTATAGAACCAATATCGCTCTAATAGGGGGCCTTGCCGCCAAAGAAGTCATTGTCTCCACGTTGGGAACCGCCTATTCCTTGGGTGAGTTGGATCCTGAAAAAAGCGGTTTCCTCCCGGAGATGCTAAAAAAAGACCCCGGCTGGAATCCTTTGACTGCCTTCACCCTCATCCTTTTTATGATGCTCTATGTTCCCTGCTTCGTCACCTTGATCAGCATTCGAAGGGAGAGTTCATGGGTGTGGGCCGGTTTCTCCATGATCTTCAACTTATTTACGGCCTATTTGGTCAGTCTTGTGGTCTACCAGGTCGGGTTATTTCTTGGGCTGGGGTTATGATTTTTCCATGCCATCAAGCCTTCCGGTCGCAAGTTCGGTTAATCTTCTCCCCACAATGATCAGGATTTTTACCCCTAGAAAAATGAACATGAACATGCTAAAAGACTCTTTTTTTGTATTTTAGGGAGATGAATGTATGGAGAGGATTCCGATCACAAAGCAAGGACTTAAAAAAATAAGGGCCGAATTGAGTCACCTGGAAGGCGTGGAAAGGCCTCGGAATATTCGAGCCATAGAAGAAGCCAGGGGACATGGGGATTTGAGCGAAAATGCCGAATACCATGCGGCTAAAGAAGCACAATCCTTTATCGAGGGCAAGATCAATGAGTTAAGGGCCGTCATCGGAAGATCCGAAGTGTTGGACATCGAGACAGGCCCAACGGATCGGGTTGTCTTTGGAAGAACCGTGCTGTTGTATGACGTGAATACTGAGGAAGAGGTCACCTATCAACTGCTTGGCCCCTACGAGTCTGACCCTGAAAAGGGCAAGATATCGGTCACATCCCCCTTAGGCCAGGCATTAATTGGCAGAGAAGCCGGGGAGGAGGTCAGAGTGAAGACCCCTGGAGGCATTCAGGAATTCGAGATTGTTGAGATTCGATGAAACCAGGGGACTAGATGGATGATCAGACCTGATTAGAGGCGTTTTTTGACAGTAAGAATCTTCATACATGGGCTGGAAAGTAGTAATCAGGGTACCAAAGGACTTTTTTTCAAGAGAGAGTTCCCTGATATGATCATCCCGAATTTTCCAGGCACTCTTCAGGAAAGGATGCAGAAGCTTAATAGGACTCTTTCGAAACAATCCGGGATACGACTTGTAGGTTCCAGTTTCGGGGGGCTGATGGCCGCTCTGTTTGCCATGGAGAATGAGAGCCGGGTTGAAAAAATGATTCTTCTCGCTCCCGCGCTCAATTTGATGGGTTTCTCTGACGCACAGGAAAGAGAGACATCCGTTCCAACCTGGATTTACCATGGAAAAGACGATAAAGTGATACCTCTGGAAACCATAATAGAAGTGGCAAAGAAGACCTTTCGTCACCTCACCTTACATGTTGTGGATGATGACCATTACCTCCATAAGACTTTCAAGAGGATCGACTGGCAAGAGCTTTTGAACTGATCTGTCGCTATTCCCTATACCCATGAGGTACTGGATCGCCGTCCACATGGACATTGTTTGATTCATCCAATGCAAACCGACCTCTGGCTATCATTTCAATGGTCTGGGGAAAGATCTTCCAATCTCCAACTTCTTTCAAACGATCTTGATGTACTTCAGCGGCTTGAATGAGTTTCTCTTTGTCTCTGGCTAACGAATCAAGAGATTCAGGTAGTTCAACCTGCAATGGATCAGAGACCATCAGGAGGGGGCCTGTATCTACACCTTGATCCGTCCATAGCGTAGAGGATCGAAGAGTTGTCTCTCCTGCAGCCATAGCATCAAATACGGCGTTGTCTCCCACATATCTTCTCTCTCCATTCTGTGTCAGAATGGAGAGATCTGCAGGATGGACATTTACACACCTGTTCAGGGTCGTATAGCTCATATAGCCTCCGAGTGCGACAACATCGATTTCAAAGGCTGCAATAAGGCTGGCTGCGACACGGTCATACTTCCTTCTTGCGGAAAGCCCTTCAGGAACACTAACTCTCCTGGGCAAACCCCTTAAACGGTGAAAGATGCGTATATCATAGCTGAAGTAAGGAATCCCGGCCTCATGGGCAATTCTTTCCCCATGACATATGCCATCTGATCTATCGCTGAAAATGAAGATAACCTCATAGGGAGAAGAGCCATGTCTTGATCTCAGGAGTTTCTCTCTCTCAAGGAGCCTAATGATATTGGTTCCGGATCCAGACATAAAGGCCGCCACTCTCATGGGCCGACCCGCCTTATTAGGGTCAAAAAGGGATGTCAAAGGCATTTTTTTCATCCTGGAAAAGGTTTTAGGAGTATGGATTTATAGAAAATCCCGCTATTTCCGTTTGTTATGCCTTGTTTTTCCGAGTTATCATAAGGTCTGAAAGATCATAATAACAGAAAAGTTACTCAGGATGCCTTCCGAGTGCCGCGGTCTCTCTCAGGCTCGAATGTATGTCTGAGTCTAAGCTATATCCTCTTCGTTAATCAATACAAAAAGATCAAAAAAGTCTTCAGTTGCACTTTTTAAGAGAAGGTCTTCACAGTGGCTGTCGGGTTGATTCTGCATAGCCTCAGAACTGTCGAGAAGGAAGCGGACACCACTTCGTGTAGATATCAGCACCGGTAGATTATTCCAAACCCATTGAAGAGTTCTACAGTAGTCTCCGTAGCCTGCCGTCCATAGCCCGTCCTCCGTAGTAGCCTGCTTCGGAGGATGGACAGGATAATGCGGAGGGTGGACAAGCGATTGCGGTCTTTGTATTTCTTGCGATGAAATGATCATATAATTATGTATAGTTTTATGTAATTATTGTCTTATATATTGACAAATAACTAATTTTATGTATTAATAAGATTAATAAAGTCAAAAAATAGGAATAGTGCGCCTTATGGTGCGATAAATCTTTAGATAAGGAAAGAACTGGCAGAGAAAGGTCAGTCTCAGCAGGAAACCCGGATGATCGGTCCGAAAATTATAGAGGAGATAATATGCGATGGTGCGCTTTTCTGACATCGTGATAAATGAAGACAAGAAGAAACCGAGGAAGAAGGATCCCGCCCCTGAGATCAGAGCCGAAGGGGAAGAATCGGCGATGAGCAACGCTGAGATTGCGGGAGCACTCACTGACACACAGATTCTGAAAGTCAGAGGAGAAAGATCTTTTTATGCCCCTCCAGTAAAAGAAGAATGGAGTTCAGAAGTTATTGCCTACTATGACAAGTTCGTTCAAAGGGCGGTCCAAACCAGGGATAGAGTAAGGAACGGACAGGGAATAAGCCCGTCTCCCATTCTTTCTGACCTTCACCATACTTTGACCCAGAATCTTATAGAAGACCTCTATGAATATTCCATGTTCTGCCCTGGTGATTACGAGGAAATATTGGTTCATGACGTGAAGGTGACATTTGTGGCTCTGATCGTTGGAAAAGGATTAGGCTATGATCTCAGGATGCTTTTAAAACTAGGTCTTGCCGGGCTCTTGGAGAATGTGGGAATGTATGAGATTCCAGAGGCTGTCTTACAGAAAAAAGAGCAGCTCGATGACGAAGCGATGGCTTCGATACGGGAACATCCCAAAAGGAGCTATGAAATCCTTGCGGAAATGGGGGAGAAATATCATTGGTTGGCGGAAGTTGCTCTACAAACTCACGAAAGAGCAGACGGATCCGGCTATCCCTATGGTCTGAAGAAGGAACAGATCTATGAGATGTCGTTCATCATAGGCTTGAGCGATGTCTATGTGGCCATGATAACCGACAGACCCTATCGCGATAAATTCGTACAGACTGATGCGATAAAATACATCATTGAGGAGGGCAGTGGGCAGTTCCCTACGGAAATCCGAAAAGTTTTTCTCAATCAACTATCCCTTTTTCCTGTGAATACCTATGTAAGGTTGAACAACAAGTCCATAGGACGGGTTCTGTGTACAGACAGGAATCAGCCATTGAGGCCGACTATAGAGCTGGTGCAAGATAGTGCGGGAAATAAGATGTTGAAACGGGAGCTGATTAAGCTTTCTGAGAATCCGTTGCTTTATATTACTGAGAGTCTTCATGAGAGAGATATCTT
>CAZFMX010000078.1:0-15025 GCA_964520425.1 uncultured Desulfobacteraceae bacterium | reverse complement strand
AGGATTAGAATTTGAGCCTGACGCGGAGATTGGGCAAAAGGGGGCGTTTTGCAAAGGTCTCACTATTTGATAACCAATCCTTTCTCCATAGCATAGGCAGTCAGTTCCGCGATATTGTGAAGGTCCAGCTTTTTCATCAGGTTTGCCCGGTGCTTTTCCACTGTTTTCGAACTGATACAAAGATCGTCAGCTATCTCCTTATTCCTATACCCTTCAGCAATGAGTTTGAGGATTTCGCGTTCTCGGTTTGTCAGGGCGTCCCAGACGGTTTTATTCTTTGATGTCCTTTTCCCCTCCAAATACCCTTCTATCACTTTCTCCGAGACTCCAGGACTTAGGTATCGCTTTCCGGCCATGACATGTTCCATGGCCATCATCAGTTCCGAGTGGGTGGCATCCTTCAGCACATATCCATTTGCCCCGGCTTGAAGTGTCGCAAGGATATATTCCTCTGTTTTGTGGACCGTCAGGGCAATAATCTTCGTCACAGGATACTGTTTTTTGAGCTCTTTTATGGCCTCTAGGCCATTCATTCTGGGCATGGAGAGGTCCATGAGCAGGAGATCAGGGAGGTGATCTCCACAAGATTCGATTGCTGCACGCCCATCTTCCGCCTCAGCCACGATTTCAAAACGTGGATCAGCGGATAATAGTGCTCTTAATCCTTCACGGAGTATAGTGTGATCTTCAACGATTATGACACGGTATGGTTCAGTCATATGGCCTTAGGGGATTAGACGGTTGAATTCATTCTGGATTCACAGAGAATCCAGTGTGAAAATACAGTGCCTATACCTCCAATATACCGGAAAGACCCCATTTACCATAGAACAGGAGATTCGTAAAGTATTCTGCAAGTTGTCATGTTCAAAGGAATGCTCCGAAAGACCAGACAATGGCAGTTCTTACAACAATCGCCCATAAGACATTGATTGTAGAGGATAATGACAATTTTCGTCAGGCCTTGAGGAGGCTTTTGTGTTCCAGATATCCCTCTATGAGCTTCAAAGAAGCCCGAGATGGGAGGGAAGCATTGAATGAAGTGTCTGCCTTTCATCCTGATCTCATCTTTATGGATATCAAATTGCCTGGAGAGAATGGCCTGGAACTGAGTAGAAAGATTAGGGCATCCAATCCTGAAGTGAAAATCATTATTCTCACAAGCCACGATCTGCCTGAATATCGAGAGGCTGCGAGAGCGGGAGGTGCGGACCATTTCTTAACCAAAACCTCATCAAAAGCTAGCGAGATTTTTGCTCTGGTGGATCATCTTTTTTCAAAAACCAGCCGGACGGAGACAAAGGCCCGGACAGAGTAGACCCTTCGGATTTTTCCAGGTATTTCAGGGAGTAAACAGAAAAGGTTTTTCTCGATCAGGTATTTTCATAGAACACTCGCTGGAAAATAAGGATTTTTTCTCAATAAAATACGGGTTTTACCTTATTTACTTTCTGGGAGTTAGTGCTAACTGTAGTGGCATACACAAGACAGAGGAGAAAAACAACCATAGAGTCTGTAAAGACAAGATATTGTGAGTTACGGAAATATTTTGGCGAAAGGATTAACCCATGAAAAAGATCCTGGTTGTTGATGATGAGTGGGCCATTCGGTTGCTGTATGAGGAGGAGCTTTCCGGCGAAGGCTACGAGGTCATCACTTCAGACGGTGATGAGGGATTGCTGGAAATCATTGGCCTGAAAAATCCGGATCTCGTGGTGATGGATATGAACCTCAAGGGTATTGATGGGCAAGAAGCCTTTCGGCAGATCAGACAGCTCTATTCTGGCCTACCCGTCATCGTGTGTGCTGCTTATCCAAAGACTGAATGGGGGGCGGAATCTGCAGAGGGCGCGTCTTTTGTGGTCAAGAGTTCGGATTTAAGTGAATTGAAGAGCAAGATCCAAATAGATGTAGGTGACTGAGAAGGCTTCTAAGGAAACTGTTCTATTGAACGAGAGAACAGGATTTTAGATGGATCATATCACAAGAATCTTGGTAGATAGGTTGCTGGGCAAAGGCATCGCACCAGGGTCAATACCGGCTTATGTGAGAGACCTGTTCAACACAGTTTCAGCAAACACAAATCTGGCTCTCAATGATGTGAACAGGAGAATGACACGCTTGGGCTGGGATGAGTTTGAATTGGATGATCATACACTTCAACTCATCACAGCTGTATTTGAGACTGATAACGAGTACAAGAAGGGGGAGAGAATTCGTTGGGGCTGAAGAGGATTCATACCAGATAGCGCCTGGAGAACAAAGAACCCCGTGAACCAAAGCAAAGGAGAGGACCATGAAACCAGCGCGTAACCCAAAGCATGAGAAGGGAGATAGGAATGTGTACTGTCCGTATTACGGAGATTGTCTGGATTACGCTATTGAGGCATCCTGGCAGTTTTGGAATTGCGGGGATTGCCTTGAAAGGGCCAACCAGGCGGCGATGCCTGATTTTCAATTCAGATCGAACGACACCATAGATTATCTTGATATGACCCTTGAACTTTATATAGAGGCTTGACAGAATCTACCCCTTGATGGGGGGGCAGAGTGTGAATCAGAACTTCAAGACCAATCAGAAGGAGGATTTCAATGACAGAAAAACGACAAATATACAAGTGTGAGGAGTGTGGGAACATTGTAGAGGTTGTTCATGGGGCTGGGGGTGAACTGGTTTGCTGCGGTTCGCCCATGAAGCTTTTTGTCGAGAACACGGTGGATGCGGCAAAGGAAAAGCACGTACCGGTGAAAGAAAAGACTCCGGACGGTGTGAAGGTGAAAGTCGGAAGCGTCCCACATCCCATGGAGGAAAAACATTACATTGAATGGGTGGAGATTATTGATGGTGATACATCCTGCCGTCAGTTCCTAAAACCGGGGCAGGCACCTGAGGCTACGTTCCAAACTCAGAAAGAGGGCATTGTCGCTCGCGAATACTGCAACCTTCACGGATTGTGGAAAAGCTAGCTTAGCGCCCATCCATAAAAGGCCCTTTTGCCCAATCTTCCGATATTCCATCCTCCGTAGTAGGCTACTGCGGAGGATGGGCGCCGAAGGCTATGGCGGGACAGGATGGCAGGACAAGCGGCGTCACACTCAGACAGTAACTCTCGAAATACTGTAGTGTATGGGTGCCTGTCCCGCTACACAGCGGGATGGTTCCCATCTTCTGGAGGGGGGAATTGGCTATGAAACAGAAGAACACACCTAAATGGTTTGATTATGTTGAACAAAAACATCCCAAGTTTATGAAGACCCTAGAGCAACTCGGGAAATCTGTGCGGGAAGAGGGGCCCCTCGATAGCAAAACAGCAAACCTGATCCAATTGGCGGCAGCGGCGGCCATTCGCTCAGAGGGGGCTGTTCACAGTCATACGAAAAGGGCCCTTGAGGCAGGTGCAAAACAAGAGGAGATTGTTCACGCAGTCATCCTTCTTACAAGCACTATCGGCTTTCCAAATGTATCAGCCGCTTTAAGCTGGATTGATGATGTGGTGGGTGAGAAATAAGACTGGGATGAACGTAACATTCGGTATTGTAAGGTCCCTAGAAGGCATTCGGAGGAAATGACGTGAAGGAACATACAGGAATAATCACCATGAAAGGCAAGTCGTTGACCCTGATTGGCAGGCAACTTGAGGAAGGGGATTCAGCTCCTGATTTTGAGGTACTCGACAATGATCTCTTTCCTGTCAGGTTTTCATCGTTCAGAGGAAAGGTGTGTGTTATCTCTTCAGTGCCTTCTCTGGATACTCCTGTGTGTGATATGGAGACACGAAGATTCAATGAGGAAGCAGGTAGCCTCAATCCGGATGTTAAGATCATTACGATCAGCATGGATCTACCTTTTGCCCAGAAGCGGTGGTGCGGGGCGGCGGGCGTAGACAAAGTCATCACTCTATCTGATCACCGTGAGGCAGAATTCGGAACCAAGTATGGCGTGCTGATCAAGGAACTCCGGCTACTGGCCAGGGCTCTCTTTGTGGTGGATCGTGAGGGCATCATCCGATACATCCAGATCGTCAAAGAGATAAGCCAAGAACCGGACTATGACATCGTCTTGGACGTGGTAAAGAAGATCAGTTGATGAGGCATGATAAGCCAGGTCTTGAATCCCGGTATTCATCCCGGAGGGTAGGTATTCAATACGACTATCTTATGGGAAGATTGAGGGCTTTGAGACTGATACGGATTTTCTGTCAGAAATGATGTTCCCACATAGACTTTTCCAATTAAATCCTTATGTTTAAATACAACAGCAAGAGGATAACTGAAAAGGAGTCTACTGATGAGCTATACGAAAGAGGACCTAAAAAAGAAGCTTCTGGAAATGTACCCTGAGATTACAAACTACGGTCTGGCTACGGAACTTGATTTTGACGAAGAGAAAGAGGCCTGGGTCGTAAGCTTTTCCAAAGGGGAACACCGTCGGCACGCTTTTCTGGACAAGAAAGATGCTGACTCATGTATTGAGGGGAATGCATGTATCTATCTCGGCATTCTGATTGCTCAATATATAAAGGATCTTGAAACAGAGATCCTGCAAGAATAGGCCTGGACGGGGTTACCCATGCTGAGCGAAGTCCTTTCTTAAGAGCGGACCAGGGTGCCTGTGGGGCTCAGGGAATATTTTTTCACTTCCTGAAAACGAAGAAAAGCGCACAAAAGATTCTACTAGGAGGTGAGTGGAATGCAAGGTAAGGCTGAAGAACCGGGAGAAAAACAGGAAAGTAAGAAGAAGGGTGGAGAAGACCTCCCCTATTGTACAACAGCACCCAGCGCAGAACACATGAGGGCGCATGAGGAGGACGAGCCCTGTGATGATGGCAGGACAGGGGACTTAGAGGAGGAATAAAGGGAAATATCTCAAGGGAGAGTTATTTATCATGGCCCGAAACTTCAAGATCCATACGCATAGGAATGGTGATAATATGCACCTGGATTTAATGGGTGATTTTGATGGGAGTTCTGCGTATGAACTTGTTGAATTACTTAAAAATAGGGGCCATAAAAACTCAAGGGTCTATATTCATACCAATGCCCTGAAAGAGATACATCCATTTGGGCGGAACGTCTTCCTCAGCAATTTTGACTCCCTGAGCGATAACTATGGCAACGTGTTGTTTACGGGAGAGCATGCAGAAGAATTGTCCCCCGAAGGGAGAACAATACACTAAATGTCGGCTCACAGAATCTGCGTTTTGACGATTATTAGCGGGATGAAAAAGAGGAAGAAATAACGTCCAGTGAGAGAATATAACAATCCGATTTCAGGTATAGGAGGATGCTATGAAAAAGATATTGGCGATTATTTTGAACAGCTTAGGTCTCATTTGTATTTTACCGGTTATATCATTCAGCCATTGTCAAATGCCCTGTGGGATCTATGATGACGAAATGCGGGTAGACATGATTAACGAAAATATTGGGACCATTGAAAAATCCATGAATCAAATCATGCAGCTTGAAAAGGAAGGCCTTCAGAACTCCAATCAACTCGTCCGTTGGATTATAAACAAGGAAGATCATGCAAATGAAATACAGGAGGTTGTCAGTCAGTATTTTATGACCCAGCGGATCAAACCGGACGCGAAAGAATATGGCAAGAAGCTGGGATTGCTTCATGAAATGCTGATTAACGCCATGAAGTGTAAACAGACAACGGATTTAACATATGTAAGTAATTTGAGAGATCTTATAAAGGAGTTTCAGGAGCTCTATTTTGAGAAGAAATAGGTAACGAGAGACAATAGAGGAGGAGAACACCATGCCTGAGGAACTGTGTCCGGTCTGTGGCTGTGTGATCGCGGAGAATGCTTATGAAGAAGGGGGCAAGACCTATTGCTGTAAGCCCTGTGCCTCCAGCAGCCCTTGTGAATGCGGGTGCTGTGAGGCCGTGGACGATACGACAGAAGAATAGCCGCCTGTGATCAAGAGTCACCAAGACCTTTTTGAACAAGCATATAGGGGAATCGATCGTTTTCCTTTTTCAGGGTGCGCTATGGCACGTACAGCAGTCCGATCGATCCGGGTGCCGTTCTGGTTGTGCCGATAACGGGCCCGGACTGCAGTCAGAAAGAGAACCATCGTTGGAATACCCTCGGCTTTCCCAATAGCCCAGGTAATCCTCGTTGTCCGAAAGCTCGATTTCGGTAATCCATTTACACCACTTGTATCCCCATTTATCCTCCGCCACGAGCTGAAAAGGGAATCCTCTTTCGGGCGGCAGGGTAAGCTCATTCATCTTAAAAGCCATCATGATGTCACGCCGCATAAAATATTCAATGGGACAAGACGTGGAATACCCATCGTATGCGTGAAAGATAACGGCCTTCGCACTATCCATCGGAACGGCTTCTTCAATAAGGTCCCTCACTAGAATCCCCTCCCAAAGCAATTTGACGTTCCAGCCCTCAACACAACTCAACGTAAGCACCTTGGTGAACCTGGTGAAATTGTTCAAGATAAAATCGTATGAATACTCAGTCGGGTTTTCTGCAAGGCCACTGATCTTTAATCTATAGGTTGTCTGGTCAATATGTTGGGGCCCTAAAATCGAATTCTCCCGAAAGTCATTGATGGAAGAAAGGGCCTGCCCCTCGCTTTGGCGAATTTCACCGTATTCTGAAATCGTGCTTTCTGAACTGATGTGACCGCCATCACAACCGGTCATAATCCATAGGATTAAGAGGCTAAGAAAAAGAATGAACGCAGGAAATACATGAGATATTGCTTTAATATATCTCTTAGGATTGTCCATGATGATTTCTCCAATCTTTTTAATAGGTTAGTGTGATATGACTCCAAACAAAATGGAAATGCTCGATCCAAATAGCATCCTTCATCTTCTCAAATTCTTCTTTGACAGGATATTATAGGGTTCTCCTTAAATTAATCGGCAGTGAATCGTTCAGTTTTTTCTAATGAACGTGAGGAGATAGAGAGATATCTTTAAGTTGTTTTTGAACCAAGGCCTCCTTTTATAGCCTCCTTGAATATCGATAGATTATCCTTATCTTAAGATAAAGAAAAACAGATAATCAGTATGTTGCTTGCCTTATGGAAGGGGTGATTAAAATGATGAAAAAGATACTGAATTGGCGTGGAGAAGACTGTAGAGAAAAAATGGAGAATGCATTTTCGGCAGTCTTCGCCATCGCGTCTGTATTAGGACTGACATATTTATATATGACTATTATTTAATTCGTTGCGTAGGACACAATAAAATGCCTATGACTGAATGAAAATACCGTATCTTACCCATAAGAGGCAAAGATTTGAAACGAAATCTTTGCCTCTTTCGCCTTTCCCTTTCTTATATTCTGTTTTTTCATAGATTCTTCTATATTGACTAGTTAGCTTGGTCTGACCCCAGTTGTACTCCATTCGTTATGAGCTTTTCTTAATCGGATACCGCAAAATTGTTCTCAGTCTCTCCGGTTTGGCTCGACGTGGATCACCCAAATATATCTCGTGGTGTTTCCCTCGAAGAACGTACTCATTCTCTTGAGCAAATAACTTCATTTTCTCTATGGTCTCAGGCTCTTCCGAATACGGACCAATGTGCATTATCTGCATTGAAAGTCCCTCTCTGAAGCTCTCAAAACGGACCTTCGAGAAAGTCGCCGAGGGCCTCTTCTCTCTTGCCTGTTGCACGGCTTTTTGGTACATCTCCTCGGTAATATGATTAGGCTGCATCATCATCACTGTCCATCTCCAGTCTTCCTTCTTATCGAAATCAAACTCGCCTTTTTCTGTCCACCACAACCCCTCTAACGCCATCACCGTATAGTCGACTGGATTCTCTTTTCGAAGCTTTGATGTGAACTTTAGAGTGTAAGATACTCCATACAATGCCTGCATCGCTTCTTGAAATTCTTGCGATGTTGCAGGTTCATCACCGGCCTTAATTCTGCCATCAATCATGACGAACTGAAACTGGGGGACATCCACTATCTCCACTTTCTTCGTGGAGGGTGCATAGAGGTACTTCAATTCCTTTTTAAGATCCATTTTTTTCATCATTTAAATCCTCCAAGAGAGATTTCTCACATCTTTACTTGTAAAAAGTGTGATATAGGGCTGAATCTGGGATTGTTTTCGACATTTTAACTTTTTTTAATGAGTTAGCATGGCAACCCCAATTGAAAATTGAACATAATCTCAAAAAACAACAACAGTCAACAGCAGATTTGAAACTCAGAGTAATTAAAATTACACCAGGCCTCACAGCCTTCAAACGCCGTCTTGGTATATAAAAAGTCTATTGATGTCCATTTTCAGCTTGTACCCCGCAGGGGTAATGCCCTATAAGGCTTAGAGCTATTGAGGTGATTATTCATGATGAAGTCCATAAAAGGAGTTTTGAAGGGCGCGGAGAAGGATTTCCTCCTTTTTCTTATTTCCGGGATTTTCTTGGGAATTGCTCAGAGCGTAGATGGATCGACCCTCACGAACTACCTTAAAGAGCATTTCGGCATGATGATCCTTCAGCGCTCTGCGCTGGAATTTCCACGGGAAGTTCCCGGATTGCTTGTGGTTCTTGTGATCGGCGCACTGTCATTTCTGGGTGGAGATGTGCGCATCTCTGTAGCAGCAAATCTGCTGGCAGGTATCGGAATGTTTTTCCTGGGAATCATTCCGCCTCATTATGCGATGGTCATTTTCATCATCTTTATCTACAGCATGGGCCAGCACATTTTCATGCCGTTGAGTGGAAGCATCGGAATGAGCTTCGCTCCACCTGGTGAGATGGGGAGAGTACTAGGAACGCTGAGCTCCGTTGGCAATATCGCGATCGTTGTCAGCTCAGCTTCCCTGTATGCCCTATATGAGTTCGCACATATTAGTTTCAGAACAGCTTTTACAATCGGTGCCGCGTCGTTTGTGATATCAGCCATTCTCCTGGGCTTTATCAAACCAACTCATATCGTTCATGTGAAGAGGCGATATGTCTTCAGAAAAGAGTACCGCCTGTATTATTGGCTATGCATGCTCTACGGCGCCAGAAAACAGATTTTCATTACCTTCGGCCCGTGGGTTCTCGTCGAAGTATTCAAGCAACCTGTTGCCAAAATGACCCTGCTTTTCTTCATTGTCGCAGTAATCGGCATATTTGTGAAACCCTGGGTCGGCCACATGATAGACAGAGTGGGGGAAAGAATTGTTTTGAGTACAGAAGCGTTTCTGTTTTTCCTCACCTGTCTGGGATACGCATTTGCGGAAAATCTTTTTCCTCCAGCCGTAGCTGTCTATTGTATCTACGTTTGCTATGTCGTGGATATCACCCTTGATTCGGTGTATATGGCTCGGACTACTTATATGAAGAAGATCGCCATAATACCGGAAGACATTTCTCCAAGCCTCTCATTCGGAACAAGCATCGACCACGTGGTTACGATTTTCCTTCCCATACTCGGCGGATTGGCATGGACCAGGGGCGGAGTTGGCGGCTACAAATATGTATTTCTGGGCGGTGCGGTGGTTGCCTTCCTCAACTTTGTATCTTCCCGCAGGATCAACACCGAGCGGTCTGTTGTCAACAGTCAGCAGTCAGTAGTTTGCAGCTCATAACAGAGGCTCCTCGTGGCCCGACCCAAACCAACAACCAAGCGGTTACGGGGCGGACGTCTTGATCAGGTCAAAGACTTGTGCCACACGGTGAAGTCGCACTCCGTTGCCAAATCGAGAACCAACTCCGGATACAGTATCTCGAAGGCCTCAGTCGCCTGTGGCTTGTACCCAATCCTGGAGTACCACTTCTTCAAGATCTCCTTGCTCGTATGAGCCCAATCGCGGGGTGTCAATAGTTCGAGCCGCATCGTGTGACATGCCCTGTCGCGCGCCCAGTTCTCAGCACGATCGACCAGCGCGGAACCGATCCCTTTCCCGCGGTGGTTAATGTCCGCCACGAGCATGCCGAACTCTCCGACTCCATCGCTCATGAGGTTGACGTTCACCGACCCAACGAGTGCGCCTTCTATATCCGCCAGGATCAGCGCTTGAGCACGAAGAAGGCGCTCAATCTCGGCAGGATTGGTCCGGGTGCCCTTCCGCTTCCACATACCCGATTCCCCATCATCATAGGCCTCATTGATTAGATCCGAGAGTCGCTTGATGTTGTCAGCTCCGAGATCCGATTCAATCGGAAACCGAGTCGTCACTTTCTGTACTTGCTTCATACCACTACTCTCATTTTATTAAGTGACCATCCAACGATTGGGCAACTAAGAAGACGCGCAACGTACCGCTTTAGTCTCGGTGGTTCACGAGCGCACAGGCCACACTATATCAATAATAATACCAAATTGTTTTATAATCCGCTTTGTTTTCGCCTGCGGCTTTCAATCGTTCAAGGTAATCGTAGATCGAAACATCCCGGTAAACATAGGTGTCTACCAAAGACAGTTTCTTTTCCCAAGGATGAAATTCATACATCCGACGCCCATCCGGAAGGATTGAAATAATATCATGATGTTGAAATGCCCGGAGGTAGTTTTTCCCCAGCCTTGGAACATTAAAAACGATCTCATCGGTGCGAACCGTACCCGGCATGAGGCGGGCTTCTTCATGCTGCTCCTGAAGAAGTCTTGCGATGGGGACACGATAATCATCGGTCTCTTCCTTCCCCTTTGTGTTAAAGGTGTAGTAGGGGGTAACACCGATGAGGTTTAGCTTATGACGAAGAAAGGCTGCTTCAAATTTACGGGAGTTATAGAAGGTATAGACAAGCTGGTTGTAAACTTTCATGCCGTATCTTTGAAATCGTTGGATGCTTTTCATAGCCTGAGGGGTAATCTCATAAGGATTTTCAAAATGCGTGACGATCATCAGCTCCCGTCTTCCGGGATTTTGGAAACGGTTGATCCTTCTCATCATGGAATCGGTTATGCGCTGGGGAAGGGTAACCGGTGTCCGGGTTCCGATTCGGATTCGCTCTATATGGTTAATTTCGGAAAGTTCTCTAAGTAATTCTTCAATCTTCTGGTCGGACAGGATCAGCGGGTCACCACCGGTAATGAGTACCTCATTGATCTCCGGTGTCTTCCGGATCCATCGAATGGCTTTTTTGAGTTTATCTTTGGTCATCGTTGCATGGGGAGAATAAACATCCTCTATTTCCCAGTTCCGCTGGCAGTAGACACATATCTGAGGGCAGGTTAAGATGGGTTTCAGAATTACGATCTTGGGATAACGCCGGGTAATGCCTTCAATGGGAGAGGTATCCTGTTCCAGCATAAAATCAATTGCCTTCTCGTTGCGCATTTTAAGTTCGATCAGCTTATTCACATAATGAAGGGGAGGAATCACCTGTGCCCGGGTCGCATAGTCATTTTTCCGGTGAGATTCATAATCGAGCAGCGATAGATAATAAGGTGTAATTCCGAAAGGGATTTTATTTTTACGCGCCAGATTCACCGCCTCATACTCATCATCGGTGAGTTGAATCAGGGCGTTTAACGTGTCCGCATCCCGGATAATATGACGGGTATGCCATCGCCACTTTTCCCACTCGATTTCCGTAGCACCAAAATAGGATAAAATCCGCATCTTGTTTTTTATACGGCGCCGGATCACCTCATCCTGCAGTCCGCACGGATACCGTTTCATGAAATGATCTGCGAATCGTGACATTCGGGATAGATCGGTGGACCGAAGCCTCGCAGCCTTTTTTCCGTGCTGGGTAAGAAAAGAGGGAACCTTGTCAGAGTAAATTCCACTTTTGCCGGCAACGCCTCTGAACATGTGCTCCAACTCGGCAAAAAATCCAGAACTAGGTTTTGGGAGGTCCTTATTACGTCCGGGTTGGAGCAGATCATCAATGTAACGCAGCAGGCTGTACCCTGCAAGCCGCTCATTGCGGGTGGAAAGGATATTTCTGAAAACACTGACGGCATCCCGAGTCATGATCCATTCCAGTGGCGGAATGGCTGGGTCATCCTCAAACGTAGCCGTGATGATTTCGGCAAGCACATTTCTAAGCTTTTTTCGCTTTTCATCAATCGGATCTCTTGAAAGAAAGATCTCTTTTATGGGCGGTACGATACCCAGGATATTCAATATTTTTTTTTGAATGATTTCGGCGTTCATAAGTCAACACAACAATAGGTGTTATTCACATCATAAAAATAACATCATTTTTTTCTTACCTTTTTCCTTTTATCATATTTTTTATAAAGACTCTACTTCATTTGGCAAAATGCTTTTCTCCGGTCAGAACGGCACACATTCAACCGGGAAATCAGGAAAAACATGATATCTTCTCAAATGATAATAGCATAAAGCCACAATTTAAAAGAGGATGGTTCGGTGAACCATCTGCATACCCAATAATACTCTCCATGTTCTCCTTAACTTGAATGTAAGGGGGCTGAAGCAGTCAGCCACTCTTCGAATCAATGAGTTGAACAACGAACTGACCCGCAAAGGAAAACCTGTTTTCAAGTTGGGATTGGGGCAATCCCCCTTTCCAATCCCCGAGGCTATACATGATGAATTAAACGCAAGAACTCATTAGAAGGATTACCTGCAAGTGTTTGGCTTGCGGGAACTCCGGGGCGCGGTATCCAATTACTTGAGAAAGAATCACGGAATAAACTACTCTCCGGATAATATCATGATCGGGCCCGGCTCAAAGGAGCTAATGTTCATTCTTCAACTGGCGTGCTACGGCGATTTGGTTATCCCAACCCCAAGTTGGGTCTCGTATGCCCCACAAGCATCCGTTATCGGCAGAAATGCCAGGTTATATGATTTTATCTTCAAACCGATTCAAATCTACATTCTTTCGGACCTCATGTGGTTTGAAAATGCGACCATTCATGACGATATAGACACCGGGTTCGAGAATCTGAACCGAAATGATGGCGCATCCGATATTAAACACCGCATCGCTATCCCGGAATTCAGCGGGATACATTGAGCCAGTCATCACGATCGTTTTTCCAGAAATATTCCTAAGCACCTTCGCGGTTTCAATCATTGTATCCGTGCCGTGTGTGATAACAACCCTTTTCAATGGAGTAGACGCCACCTTCCGTCTTACCAGATCTCGGTCTTCATCTGTGAAATCGAGACTGTCTTTTCTGATAATCGATTCAACCTCATAATCCAAAACAACATTCGCACGTTCTAGAACGCCTTTTGCTTGTGGATCTCCAACCTGATATTCCGATTTCTGGTCGAAGTAAATCTTATCGATAGTACCACCCGTTGTGAATATTTTGATTTTCATATTTTAATTCTCCAAGGTACATAACGCCGAGTTCACCTTTTTCTAGATTTCCAGGTTTCCAGGGTCGGACCAAGCCAAAAGGGTGATATACTTACATAATGACTTTGAAACTGGGCGTTTTTTAGCCTTAAAGATGTATTCGCCTTCGCCAAAATACCCTGTGGCTTGCCGCAGGGATGAATGGCAAGGTGAACCGCGCCGAAGCTCGTTAGAGCGAAGGCGGGTTGGCTATGGCGCAATTCCGCTTGATACCCCACCGCTTGCGGTGAGGAGCTTCATTTTTGAGGGTAAAATCAACCTTCTAAGAAAAATATGGAATTCAACGATTTTTTTTATACAACTCATTTAAGGCCTGAAAATGTGGTCCTAAGGCTCAGAAGCAGATTGATTTTGAGGTATTTAACAATCATATTAACCAGTTAGTTTGGTCCGATCCTTATTGTATCTATCCTTTGTATTTGATGAAAGTTCCCTGCTCATACTCCTCAAAGGCAATGCGTAATTCTTCATGGGTGTTCATAACTATGGGACCATACCAGGCAATGGATTCACCAATGGGTTTGCCGGAAATCAGGAGAAATCTTACTCTATCCTCCTCGGTAAAAACCATTACCTCGTCACCATCATCGAAAAGAACACACGTCCCGTTGCCGACAAATGGATCGCGCTGAATGTCAAAGTAGTTTCTTCCTTCCACTTCGTATGTGAAAGGATTTTTCTCCCTGCAGAAATACCCTTGACCGTCGATTATGTAAGCGAAGACCGTATGACCCTTTTTAGTGGAGTGCCTGAATTCTGTATTTGAAGGAACTGTAACGTCGATATACTCAGGATCAGTTACAATATCCCGTATTGGACCCTTAATACCAGATACTTCCCCGGAAATGACTTTGATGGTTGTAGCATTGGGGAGTTTGACTTCGGGTATTTGATCGTTCGCAACATCTCGATACCGTGAATCCATCATCTTTTCCCGGGACGGCAGATTGGCCCAAAGTTGAAATCCGTACATCTTTCCGTTTGCATCACCTTTTGGCATTTCCTGGTGGATGATTCCACTTCCGGCGGTCATCCACTGTATATCCCCCGAGCTAATAATTCCTTTGTTTCCAAGGCTGTCACCGTGTTCTACATCTCCGTCCAGAACATAGGTGATTGTTTCGATTCCCCGATGAGGATGCCAAGGGAAACCTCTTACATAGTGGTCTGGATTATCAGAACGGAAATCATCAAGGAGCAGAAACGGATCGAACAGGGGTACTTCACTGAATCCTAAAGCCCTTTTCAGATGAACACCAGCGCCTTCAATTGTTGGTTTACTCTTGAGGACTTTCCGGATTTTACGAGTTGTGGGCATCGAAGTATCCCTCCTTTGTGAAACCCTAACATGAAGATCACGGGAGCGAGAAATTTTTCGACCTGTGCATTTTGTGGTTCGGCAAAGCCGCTTCCACTTGTTATTACCAATTGCGTCAAGAATGAAAATCCCTTCACTCTTTTACAGATCGGGAATGCCAATCAACATTACGACTCCGATGAGCTCTAAGATCGCTGCGACCAGTATCATCCCAAACAGCCCGATACCTGCTATCAGAGGTCCGGCAAGGAACCCCCCTATGATACCCGGAAGCATCACGAACATAAACATCATATTAAGTCCAATTGTGGACAATTCCGGTTTGACGCTTTTTGTGGTAATAACAGATGCACCCGGAGCGCCAACTACTCCTCCGAGCGTTGCCAGCCAGAAGAGAAGCACATACGCCCACATGCTATTCAGCAGGGGCAGCA
>CAZFMX010000077.1:0-15031 GCA_964520425.1 uncultured Desulfobacteraceae bacterium | reverse complement strand
AGTCATTCTTGTAGCCCATCTGGTAAGCCCTGCCGCCGCAGCAGGTTTCGGCGTCGCCGGCAATACCGAAATTGACCCCCGCTTTCTTCAGAATCTTGGCTGTGGCCTTGGCCAGCTTCTGCATATTCTTATCATAGCTTGTGAGGCAGCCAACGTGGTAAAGTACATCCACCTTCTCTTTGGTGGCATCCTTAAGTTTCAGACCCGAAGCCCAGGCACCTCGTCTTCCTTGAGGTTCCACCATGGAACCTGTCTTTCGGAGACCCTTTATGACCTTTTGCAGAGCAGGATTGGTCTGCCCCTCTTCAACACACTTGATTCTGAACTCCTCCAGGGGTTGTTGAACCTCCATGTCCATGGCATAATTGCATGAGGCGCCACAAGCACCGCACAATTGGCAGTTATAGACAATATCTAGGAGTCTATCGGTATACTTGAAGCCGTCCTTCAGTCCTGCTGCCAAAATGTTCAATCTCCCTCCACCCGAATAACTGTGATAAAGGTATCTTGATATACTGGGACATATATACGTATATTCGCGCCCGACAATTTGTTGCATCGGGATGAATTTGCAGCATGAACACCGACAACAGATATTTACATCGTCTTCATATTGTTCTAATCCCATCTTTGCTACCTCCTTCGTTAAAATCCGATATCATCGGGGGTTAGAATATCTTTCCCGGATTCATTACATTGTTTGGATCGAATATGTTCTTCAACTTGTTTACCACGTCAAGAGTGGCCGAGTCCCTATTCATGATTGCTCCTATGTTGTCTCCATAAGGCCTGGAAAAAAAGGCCCCTTTGTTCATTAGGGTTTTAACCACGGTTGTGGAGAGACCCTTGATCCGATTTGCCTCCACTTGACTTTCAGGATCGAAAAACAGGTTGAATTCACAGTGATAGCTGGTGCCCTGAACCGTAGACTGGATATAGATGCCCAGGTCGGAAGCCGGGTATCCGGCCTTATTGGCCATATCCTTCATGGCCCCGATTTGGTCATCGATTTTGTCATGAATGGTCAAGAAGAATATGTCCTCGCTTGCCCCTTTATGGCGAATCTTCCAATAGGGATCGTCGCAGGGTTGCTGAACGGTTTTCAGCACATCATTCGCTGAAACAATGCCGGCGGCTTTCTCTGCTGATAAACCCAACCGCTGGTTTATTTTGGAAATATCTGAAACATTGGCACTGATTCTCTCCTCAGGAAAGTAATCATAGCCCGGCAGAGTGTAATAGAGAACATATGGAGGTAGTGAGTCCTTTATTTTCTGATAATCACCGGCATTCCGCGCGAAAATAGATGCAACGTTGGTATCATTTAGGATGAAGCATTCGGTAACCATTCTTAGTCTCACCAACCATGAAGTCAGATCAAGAAGCTTATCAAGATCGGAGGAGCCAACTAAAAAAGGCTCTTCGAGGGAGGGGAGCAGTTCGCATCTTATAGACATCCATGTCACGATACCCACAGATCCCTGAGCTCCCTGGATAAACCTGTGGAGGGAAGCGGTACCCGGTCCATAGGGTGCTTTCTGCACGCCGCCGACCTTCCACTGTTGTTTGATAGTGCCCGGCCCCGCCGCCTGACCGGTTCTGAACTCATCGCCTGTCCCAAAGTAAAGCCCGGCGCAAGCCAATGGGTCTGATATGTCCCATTGGTAGCCCGGCATCAATACAGGCTCTCTTTCGAGAACGCTGCCGATAACGGACTTCGTCTTCCGAGGCAGCAAGGGCATGTTGAGTCTGATCCCTACTTTCTTTGCCTTGGGTATCAGGTCACCGAAGGTCACCCCCGGCTCGATCATTACATTCCTTCGTGGGCGGTCAACAAACACCACCTTGTTCATCCGGCTGAGATCAACAACAACGGCACCCCCTGCGCTGGGGACTGTATCCCCCCTGAAATGGGGAGGCCCCGAACTGACGGGAACCAGTGGCGTTTGGGTCTTATTAGCCAGTTTGATAATTTTTTGAACTTCATTCGCTTGCTTAGGCCTAACCACACACGCCGGTCTGACCTGATTGACGAAGCTCATGTCTTTGGAATACTCTTCCAAGGCTTTTTGCTTGTAGACCACATTCCTGAGGCCTACGATTTTTTCCAATTTTTGTTTGTCAATCATTGCTACCTCCTTTCATAATAGGCACTCACTCATAAGGCGTCCGCCCTTCCATCCTCTGTAGTCACGACATAAAGTGACGGAGGACGGGCGCTATAGCTATGGCGGTACAAAATGGCGGGACAGGTAAAAGCGTAAAGTATGTTATTCCTAGTTCTTTTCCGATTATCAAAGACTCCGTAACACGGAAGGCACCAGAAAACATAAAACACTGTTTCCTATAGCGAACCCAGACGAATATGTATTCTGAATGGCAACACCATTGTGTATGATGTGCACAAAACGTTGTCAAGTCATTTTGTTAGCGTCGTCAGGAGGCTCTACAGCACCTTAAGACAAGCCATGGTGTCCCAAATAGAACAGAAATGACTCCTGTAAAGGAGGAGTCAATCTCTGTGTCTGTTACCGGTAATCAATGAGTTATACAAAATGAATCACACGGGCGAGGTTTTGTGGGATGCCCTCCCCTCGGGTCATGTGGGGCTGAATATCAACTTCTTCCCATGTTAGATAGTCCGGTGCTTCGTTGGTGTGAAAAAGGTGAGTCCTATTCGTCGACAACCATATCGTAATTTCTGCTCCATTCCTGGACTGAGCCGTCATAGATCCTTACATCATCATATCCCAGTACCTGTGTAAGCACAAACCACCAGGCGCTGGCATATCCGCCCACTCCGCAATAAACAATAATCTCTTGACCCCTGGAATCCTCAGAGTGCCCAATCACATCGGATACCATCCTGGCAAGTGCTTTTGAGTCCTTATAAGTGTATGTTCCATCGGGATTATGAATCCATATCCTGGGAGCAGGCAATGATTCGGCCTTCGGTATATGTCCGCCTCTGTTTGCGGCTGTATCGTCACCTCGACCAGAGTAGTCATCCGCGTCTCTGGCATCAATAATGATCGTCTTCCCAATCTGCTTATTCACATGGTCCATAGGAACAAACATGGTCTTATTGATTTCACCTTGGTATGCTGCAGACTTCAGGGCAGGGACTCTCTTCGTTATACTCCGCCCCTCTAACACCCACTTAGGGTATCCCCCATCCAGAACAGTCACGTTCTCAACCCCAGCGTAGATGAGGGTATCGGCAACTCTTGTCGCATTCGCGAAACCAAAGAATGGGGGTTCATTGGGATTGGGCGAGGTGACAATGACCACCCTTGAATCCTTGCTTATCCCAAGCCTTCCGATAGTACTAAACAAATCAGTTACATTAGGCAACTCGAGCCAAAGGCAATCCTTAGTGCCCACTATCCAGTTAGAACTGGGGCCGGTACAGGAATCATTTGCGGTTACAAAAGGTTCGTTGATCGACCCCGGTATGTGGCCTGCCGCATAATCGGCAGGATCCCTGATATCAATGATAAAGAAGTCTTCCAGACTGCTGTTCGCATCCAGCCACTCGGTGGAAGCGATCGGGTCAATCATTCGGCCCGAAGGCACTTCATGCCGAATTGATCCTAAACAACCAGAAAGCGAAGAGGCGATAAGGATCGCAGACAGCAGAGTCAATAATGCTCCGGATTTCATCATTCCCCTCCTTTCTCACCAAATCTCATCCGCCATGCATGGGTTGAAAAATCTGGGCATGGGCGCCCGATGGAATCTCATCGTTTCCTTTTCGGATACGGCCGTCAATGGCAACAACGGCCTTTTCAGACCCTAAGACCGGGATTTGAAGAAGAGAGAGAAGCTCTTTGACCGTTGCTCCTTCTGGGACATCAACTTCAATCCCCTGTGATTGTCGATAACCGGGTACCTTCCGGCTTAGCGTCCCGTATAGATTGACCTTAACTTTCATATAAAGTATCTATCGATGGTATTGGGTTAATCCCTAGAAGGGAGTAAGTTTGCCTTACTCCCAACGGGGCAAGGTTTATTAGCCACCCACTCGTTACGCTCCTTAGACGCCTATTCTTTAAAGTGTGCCACGGTTTGAGCGAGAATGAATTTCTGATCCGGGCGCAGCTTAAGCGTCTTTGCAATGGCTTCCCCATCTGCCATGGCGCGGACGATACAGGCAAGGTTTTCCGAAGCACAGAACAGATACACATTCTGAGCAATAAAGCCCACACCGGCATACGACCACATTTCCGCTTGTGGTGCAGGTTTACCGTCGCCGCCTGGAAACGTTGCCTTTGCAAAATCGGCCACATATATAAGGTTCAAGGGGGCTGTCTTTACGAAGTCCTGTTGGCCTGCCACTGCGCGGACGTCTTCCTTGCCGAGAACCTTCAAAATATTATTGGGCGCGTCGTATAGGAAGAGACCGTCCTCGGTCGTGATGTAGATGTCGATGTTTTTCCAGTTCACGGCGGAAGGGGCCGTGCGGTAATCATTGGGGCGGTTTACGCCGTTGGCAGCCCAAAGCAGATTCGAAAGCATCTGCATGGATAATTTGTTATCCGGGCCGAAGTTGCCCCTGGTACTCCTTCTCAGGCTCAATGCCTTCATCAAAGGCATGCCGGCCTCCTTCTGCGGTGGTGGGAGCTTGATGACTTCTTCCTCTTGTGCTGAGGACAGGTAAGGATTCATTAAAACGAACATGCCCAGGATCGATAATGCACAGATTATTCTTTTCATGATATCTCCTCCCAAAGATTTTCGATTTCTTGTCCCGTTCGGCTATCGTAATAAGCCTTGTCGTACGAGGGAATCGTTTTCCCTTCTATTTTGATCTTGTTACCAGGTAGGCCATAAATCACTTCCCTAATATTTGATCCGCTACTCTTACCTAATCGGATGGATTTGCACTCTCACGTCTTGGCAGTTGATAGGTAGTCCTTCTTGGAAAAGCATACTTTTTAGAAAGTACGGCTGTGTATCTGTAGCATACTCAGTGCATGGTATGGTGGCTGTTGATCTTTGTCAAGTTTAGATCCCCTTTAAAACCTAATGGTATAATTGACTTTCAGAATGATATCAGAGCGCGTGGAACTATACCCGTCATCGTTATCGAGAAAATTGTGATTAATCACCAAGTAGAGGTCACGACCGGTTTCAGGGAGAAAATGCAATCGGCTTTGAATACCCAGGGTCTTTGACATGTTGTCGTATTGAATGATGGTCCTCCAGGAGAGGGTGTCTGAAAAGACAATATCTGTATTCAGGGACATGAGCCGGGTCTCAAACTTCCCGTATGGAAGGTCAAAGTCATTATAGGCATATTCTGCTTCTACGGCAAAATGCTTGGTCGGTCGCCAGGTCAGCCCCCCCATAAATTCCCATCTGCTCCCGTTAAAGTCTGTCCCTTTGGATATACTCCCCCTCAACGATAATTTTCGTTGATGAGCCCCAATAAGCCGAAAAGAGTAAGTATCAAAGCTGTAGCTCCCAACAGGGATAATCACGTTCTCAAATATCGGAAAAGGTTGGGTCAGTACTTCTCTATTCCTCGCGTAATCGATACTAAGATGATCCCCCGCGTGATTCTCAAGGTTCAGCAGGTCGACATCCAGGTTAGACGTTTGCAGGTTCCCTTTCGTATCTTCAATACGCATATAGGTCAATCCTGTGTCGATTTCACGTAGAAAATCATGTTGGGGTCTGAAATTGTAACCCGCTTCGCCGATATAGTAGCGGACACCTCGCCTATTGACAAAGCCCAGGGCCGGATTGAAATTCTCCTCAAGCTCTTTAACCATCAAGCGACCCCTGAGCTTGGTTTCGTTGCGCAGTCGTGCAGAAACGCCCCAAGCCGCGTCATTGCCCTCATGTTCTTCTATCTGTCCCGTGTAATAATAGAGATCCGCGTCGATATTCTCTCCCCCAAGCTTCGTATCACTCTTTTGATACCAGGCCTCTGCCTCAATGGTATGCCCTTCAATCCTGGTGTTTCGATACAGGAAATCCACCCCCATCAACGTGTTGTCAATATCTGATTTAGGATCACCGTGGGTTAGAATGGCTCCGATGGTAGATTCCTCCAATATGTCCCGAGCCACACGCGCAACCAGGATATCGGTTGCATCCAGGGTTTCATTTCCGTCCGGGCTCTGAAACTCATCCAGTCTGATATATTGGACAGCAAAGTCCCATTCCCTCGCACGACCGCTCAACTTTCCCCCGAACTCCAAGTCCACGGGTTCACCATTACTACTCAACCCAATATTCCTTGAGAAATAGGGGCGTCCACTTTCCATCTCCACAGGGGGAATGCCACCCTGAAAATCCTCACTATAGATCCTGCCGAAACTAAACAGGTCCGCGTCCTTCAGAAAGAAATCTCGCTTCTCAGGGAAGAAGAGACTGAACCGAGTCAGATTGATCTGACGTTGATCAACTTCAGTGGCGGAAAAATCGGTATTTACAGTCAGCGATGCATTCAAAGAAGGGGTAATCTGATAGAAAATATCCACCGAGGGTTCGAATTTATACTCTGTCATGGGCACATCGTAGTCGTGAGTTCGCCGGAAACTGACGGAAGGGACGATATCCAACCCTCTGCCCACATCCATGCCCTCTAATCCGGTCAAATAGCCTATACAATCCAGGGTCGTCCATCTGTTTCGGGAATGCCAATTGATCCTTTCACGGCTTCTGGATATGCTGCGGCCCACAGAAAAGCGCCAAGTGTCGCTGTCCGTGGGAAAAGAGAGGCTTTTGAATGGGATGGCCATTTCTGCAATCCAGCCGTCTTCCGTTCTACGTGTCTCTGTCTTCCAGATGCCATCCCAATCATGATTGATTTCCCTGGGCCCCTCAAATATTCCATCCATCCGCACATTATTCACATTCAACATGAACGAATAGCCGCTTCTGTCGTTGTCAAAAGGCGCGATAATAATCTCGATGAAATCGTCATCAAAAATAAAATCGCCTTGTCTCAATATATTACCGATGATCTTGTCCGGGTCATCATAGAGATGTGCGCCTATATAAAGGGCATCACTATCATAGACCACAAAAAACTCCGAGCGTTGAGACGGGGGAGCGTATTCAACAGGCTCCACCTGGTGAAGATCCATGATAAGCGGGGCTCCTTTCCAGGATTCATCATCGATAATCCCATCGATCACAGGAGGTGTGTCCACTCGAACAGTCCGTATTGTTTTGCATTGCGCAGCAAACAATTCCTCAGCACTCGAATGAGGGTTGATAAAGAGGGCAAATAAGATAGCCCAAAATATCTGTTTGAAATTCATGTCTTATCCTATTTCAATTTGTTTTTTAGTCCATTACAATCGCCACCAATAAAGGAGTCAACGCTTTGCCCTAACTTCCGGGCCATGGATGGGGTCGAGAATGAATAACATGTTGACAATTCACTGAGTCAGGGCTTCCACGCGTTCAGCAGAGACCTCACATCTTTCGATTTTTTTGATCCGTTTTATAGCTGCACAGGGCATGCCGAAATCCGATGGTTTTCTGTAGGGTACTGAATCAATTAATAAAACCTACAGAAAAGGTATGATTATAATCATCATTTGACCGATTGACAAGAAGATGATGGATAAAGAATATCCTATTTGTATATCCAAGTTGGATACATAATATCCGATCATGACAGGATTCTCCTGGGTTCAGTCTTTTATACTTCTGGATCAAATCCCAACCACAGACCTTGCCTTGACAAGAATCAGCAGCCCCAATATGATCCATTCGATATGGATTTGACACCTATCAGGCGTTCGGGAGAGAGTGGGAAATATAGTAACTAAGCAAAAAAGGGGAATCCGCCATGAAAAAGTCAAAAAAAGTGGAGAACGGAATCACTCGCAGAGAGTTCGTCAGGGAGACAGCCTTCAGGGGAGCAGCCGCCTTGGTTATTGGAGCGGGAGGAGTAGCGCTCCCAACCTCCGTCCGGTCAGAGGAACTTCCTACTAAGAAAACAGGGAAGACCATCAGAGAACCTGCTCGGGAGACTAGGGTCTGCCGGGAAGCGGATGTGGTGGTGGTAGGCGGTGGGCCCGGGGGTATTGGGGCAGCCGTGTCAGCAGCAAGGAGTGGCGCGGATACCGTTCTTATTGAAAGGTATGGGCACCTAGGAGGCATGGGTACGGGTGGACTGGTGACCATTATCCCAAACTTGAGTGACCTTAACGGGAACCAACAGATAGCCGGAATCTGCCAGGAGTGGATAGATCGACTGGAGCTCAGGCAGGCAGCTGATTATCCAAAGAAGGAGCATTGGGGTCTAAGTGATAAGAAGCTGATTGACTATTACGGGGACCGTTCTTTTTTTAACGTACGAGAGAACAGGGTTATTTTTTCTGTGCACATTGATGCCGAGATATCCAAATGCGTGCTGAATGATATGGTGGAAGAAGCCGGAGTGAAAACCTATCTTCATTCCTGGGGCACTGAACCGATTATGGATGGAAACACGGTTAAGGGTGTCATCTTCGAGAGCAAATCAGGCAGACAGGCGGTCCTGGGAAAAGTCATCATCGACTCAACCGGCGATGGAGACTTATTGCCGCATGCGGGGGTCGAATTTAAGAGTGATATCGACCCCAAGATAAGGATCGCGAACCTCTCTTTTTCATACTGGATAGCCAATGTTGATCTGAAGAAATATCTGGATTTCAGAGCATCCCATTCGCAGGAATTAGACGATCAAAACCGGGAGATTGCAGGGCTTGGCGGACACCCCGGCTTTTTGACCAGCAATTTGAAGGACCAGGAGAGTCTGGTTTGGTGCTTCCCCCGTTACTCGAATACCAGCCAAGTGGATGTTGAGGAACTCACCCGTGTAGAGTTTTTGGGCCGAAAGGAGATGTTGATTACTCACGACTATCGTAAAAAGCATACTCCCGGCTTTGAAAATAGCTACATTGTGCTTTCCAATCCACAACTCGGCACCCGCGGCAGCAGACGGGTGATGGGAGAATACCTACTCACCGAAAAAGACATGAACTCAAATGATATCTTCGAAGATACGATCGCGATATTCCCGGATGTCGATCGTGGTGAAGACTCACAGAAATATCCCGTAACCTACATCCCATATCGTTGTATGATACCGCGGAATGTGAGGAACCTGCTTGTTGCTTGTCGGGGATTCTCATCAGAAGCTATTTTCAACAATTACTTCAACCTCATACCCCACTGTATAGCCCTCGGACAGGCAGCGGGAACCGCGGCAGCGCAGTCGATAAGCAATGGGATGGATCTCAGAAGGATCGATTACCAGGCTTTGCAGAGCAGCCTTAAAAACCAGGGCGTCATTCTGCCCGTTTAAACATAGGAAGAACGGCCACGATCCTGAATTACCCGCTAACAATCGTGGCCGACAATCTCACTCCTAAAGAAGTTTGGTAAGGATCCTCCTGCAGAACAGGAGGCCTCAGGAAACCCCCTCGAAGGGGGCTCAAAGGAAAGAGGCTTTTCTATTGTGACTGGTGGGAGGCCGCCGTTTTTTCACGACTTATGTGTGGGGGAAGCCCTGGCTCACGCTCCGAAGGAGCGGGAGAACAGCGGAGGGGGCAAGTTTACCTTACAGATAAGTCGTAGAAAAGACCAGGCCGGGAGCTTCGGAACTGAAGAAAAGCCTCTTTCCTTTGAGCATCTCTCCCCTGCAAAGCAACCATTTCGTTTATCGCCAGAAAGATAGAATGTTTCCGAGTCTACCGACAGAGACGATGGGTTCAGTTCACAACTAATCTCCGCTGAGTCCGCCCGGCCAGGGGGAGTTCAGGTGATAAAGGGTTCCTGGACCGATCATTTCCACACGGCGGATTTTACCTTCTTCAATAAGGAATGCCTCTGTAACAAGGATGCTGGAAGGCCGGTTGAATCCGGGATATTCATAGGGACGGCCGTCCGAAAGAGTGCCTTTACTCACTGTGCCCTGGTCAAAAATCGCGTGGGCCCAGACAATACCCCTCTCCCGGTCTACAACCGGATAACGACGACTGTGAATATTCTGGACGACAAAATAGAGGCCCATTTTGAATTGGGACAAGCAATCCATGGCAAAGAGATTGATACTATCCGGGGATTCATTCTCCTCGCGAGGCAAATTCGTGGTGGGGAACCCGTTTTCTATCCGGTGACAGTCCGCGGTAAAAGGGTAGGTGCCCGTGCCGTTGATTCCCTTGCCATCGTTTTTCTGCAATCCGGTGAAGTAGCCGTCCGCCACAGCGATCAACTTCTTCCGGGACATCTGCTTTTCAGGAGAAATCTTTTTAAACCACATCTCCTCCAATTTATAAGGTTTATCCATTTCAGCGATGTTATTCGGGCCGCCTCCACCAGGTCTGAAGTATATGCTTTCTATTTCTGTAATTCGTCCCAACTGGACGCGCAGGCGCAGAGACATAAGAAGAGGCGCGCCGGCTTCCCGCATGGTTCCCATATAGGCCACCTGTCCAAACTCCGGATCGACAAATATATGAGTGTAATTCCCGCGGCCCTCGGCGGTTTTCCAGAAGCCGTCGCCGACCTCCACAAGCTGGTCGTTTTCCGTGTACATCACATCCTGGGAAAGCGGTAGCCCAGATGGATCATGAGCAACGACCGCATCCAGATATCGTTCAATCAAGCCTTCTAAGCAGGGGCGACCGCAGTTGAGGGGGATCGGCCCAACCCCTGCGTGGGCGGTTGGGGCCAGTTGGCTGCTGGATATAATCAATGCAACAAGAGTAACCGTAACGACGATGGGATTAGTACGCATAATTTTGGCTCCTATAGAAAAGTCTGGCAGTCCATGCTGTATATTCATCAGGCTTATTCGGTTTTTATCTCCAGCCGAATTCTTTGATGACACCGGAGTATACGAAAGGGAGGGAAAGGTCGACCTTACAACCCTATCTTTTTAAAAAAAGCTTTAAGTCGAGGATCTGAAAGTAAGAACTGTGGCAAATACGCCTTTATGCTTACAGAAAACGGGTCACGCTTCTCATATCCCTCCTCCAAGTATTCCAACACCTTCTCTATCTCACCCAGATCAGCATATAGTAGGGAAAAAGCGCAGGAAGGCACATCTTCTTCCTTTGATCTTTTAAGCAACTCAACTAAAATCTCTTGTGCCTTCTCTTTTTCCCCTTTCAGCGCGTGAATACTACCCTTTTGACAAACCAGTATTGGGTGTGAGGGGAAAACTCTCAATCCTTCATTTATTTCTTCTGTGGCTTCTTCAAACATCCCTTTCCTTATATATGCTAGTACAAGCCAAAAGAAACAGGGTAAATGTGTTGGCATCATCTCTCGCGCGTGTCGGAGTTCTGGCATTGCCTGGTCAAATTGACCAGAAGCGTTGAGACAAAACCCAAGGGTAACATGGGCAGTACCGGAAAGTGGGTCCAGTTCTACAGCCTTTCTGGCCTCCAAAATGGATCTATCATTATCCCCTTTTCCTGCCAGATAGATGGCGTAATCATAATGTGGTTTAGATAGTCCTGGATTCAATTCAATGGCTGTTTCAAAAGCCTTTTCTGCGCCCTTGAAGTCCCATTCATAGAAAAACTTGATGAGTCCCAAAGTCGCGTGTGCCTCAGAAAGATTGTTGTCGATTCTTAACGCGGTGGTAATGGCTTCGCTGGCTTTAGCATACCCCTCATTCTTTGATACTTCTTGGCTTGACATTGAAAGGCTCCAATAGTATTCGGCAATAGCGCTATAAGCCGGAGCATAAGCAGGATCAAGTGTGATCGCTTGCTCATAATATTGCAGAGCTTTTTCCATGCGGCCTTTCATGAAACTTGTGTAGAAGTAGCGCCCTTTAATATATGATTCGTATGCGTCAGTGTTTTCAGTGTAAGTTTTAACAAGAGACTCTTCTTCTTTACCAAGCAGTTTAATCTTCAAAGTATCTACAATGGCGTTTGATATCTCTTCCTGAATAGCAAACACATCTTCCAACTCACGATTATAGGTGTCTGACCAGAGATGTGTATCGTCAGCCACTTTGATAAGCTGTGCAGTGATTCGTAGTCTATTACTTGCCTTTCTAACACTGCCTTCGATTACATTGTCTACATTCAGTTTTTCACCGATAGTTCGTAGATCCACATCCTTTCCCTGAAAAAGAATGATGATGTCCGGGAAATCACCTTCAAACCCTTCACATTAGCAAGGGCATTGATGATTTCCTCTGTCATACCATCACTGAAATATTCCTGTTCAGGATCATTACTCATATTGACAAATGGGAGGACGACGATGGAGGATTTGTCTGATAGAGGAGAAGTCTTCGTTTCTGTCAACGCCGGCTCCTCTGATTTCTCCTCCTGCAATACATCCAACGGTATCGACTCCATCAGTACTTTATAGACCCGCACTGGTTTTTGGATATTTTTTACCTCATACTCACCTAAGTAATCATACTTTATATGTATTTTGGTTTCGACTTGATCATAAGCTGTTCTTGATATGCAAATTCCTCCGGGATCAGCCAGTGATTCTATTCGGGCTGCCACATTGACACCATCGCCATAGATTCGATCACCATCCTGGATTACGTCTCCAATGTTAATCCCAATGCGGAACTCCATTCTCCTGTTTGGGGATAATTCTTCATTGCTTTTCTTCAGGTCCCTCTGTATTTGAACCGCACATTTGACAGCGTTGACCACACTCACGAATTCAGCCAGCACATTGTCCCCCGGTGAATCGACCAATCTGCCATTGTTCCGCTCAACCAGTCCAAGTATCAGTTCTTTGTATTTGTTGAGCGTGCGGACTGTCGCCTCTTCATCCTTACCCATGAGACGACTATAACCGACAACGTCGGCACTTAGGATCGCGGTGAGTTTTCTCTGGAAGTTACCTGTATTCACTGGATTATCTTTCCTCGTAAGTTATTCACACACAAAATCATCATCACCCACTAGACGACAGATACCAGAGCAACCATATTCATTCTTTATCGCTTATTCATACCCATTAATCAAATGATATTGCCATTCCAAAGTTGATCACAAAAATGCTTCCAAGGCATGATGAGAATACCGGAATCCATCTTTTTGGGAACGGGGTCTCTGGACACGATAATCTTTTTCCTGCATTTATGCTCTTCCAGAAAAAGGTGTAGTCCTTTTGTACGGCTGTTCCCGGCATTTTCGGATGATTTGATTTCAATGGCAACCTCCGCGTCACCCAAAATGAGATCCACCTCAGCGCCGCTGGCCGTCCTCCAGAATGAGATTGGAAAGTTCGATCCGCTGTAGTGGCGATACGCCCAACATTCCTGAAGAATAAAATGCTCAAAGGCCCGTCCATATTCATGGGTGCCGGGTGTGATGTTCCTGTAATCGAGTAAAGATGAGACAATCCCAACATCGAAGAAAAAAAATTTTGCAGTCTCAATCATTCTTCTCTTCTTGGAATTTTTCCACGGTGACAATTGTCTACCAATGAGTGTGTCCTCCAGAATCTGATAATATTCCCGGATTGTTTTTACTGCCACACCGGCTTCTCTTGCGGCGTTCGAATAATTCAGCAACATACCGTTCGTGATGGCAGCGGATTTCAGGAACCTGGAAAATGCCGGTAGGTTACGGGTCAGAGCTTCTGCCTGAATCTCTTCTTTCAGATAGTCATTGATATATGCCCTTAAGTCCATTGAACTATCCTGGGAATGATAGTGAGAAGGAAGCAATCCTGAAACAAGCGCTTTGTTCAGGTCGAGATCACCCAACTCTCGACTTACCAGAGGGAACAGCTCAAAACGCCAAGCCCTGCCCCCCAATAGATTCACGTTTCCCCTCCGAAATTTGCGAGCACTTGACCCTGACATCACGAATCTATATCCCTTGTTTTCTATCAACCAATGGACCTCATCCATCAGATGGGGAATTTTCTGGACTTCATCGATTACAACGAGGTTTGATTCATGTGCTTCAATGATTTGTCTAAGGTCGGTCGGTTTGCGACTCAATACGAGAAACAGATCATAATCCAATAAGTCAACCCAACAGGCATGGGGAAACTGCTGTTTTAACAGAGTGGTTTTGCCGGTTTTTCTTGGTCCCCACAGGAACGCGGATCGATTCTCAGGACATTCAATCCTTTGAATTCTTTCTATTTGAACAATCCTATCCATGAGCAGTTTTATATGATAATTTATACCATAAGTCAAATTATCCGTGATAATTAGGATAGCATAGCTCAATTATCGTTGCCATAAGATATGGCTCAAATCAGGTTAACCATCTAAATTTACTAATAATTAAGTTGAATCAAAAGCTATTCACAGACCTAGAGCGGCTAAAGACCTCAGGCGGAAGGAGAAAAAGATGAAGACGAATATAATACCAATCCGAAATAGGTGACTGTATTGGCCCCATTGTTGTACTTAACACCAGTGTCTTTGCTCAGACTCATGACATCGATACCGCAGGCCTCAACAGACGGATAGGCCTTATCCGGATGAACACAGGGCAAATCATTCAGCTTTGAGCATCTCTTACAAAACATACAAGGTCCCGCCCCAAGAATCATCACATCCACGCCCGGATATTCTTCCTCGACGGTTTCTTTGGCCTTTCTTAGAGAGACTTCAAAATCCTTGGCGCCTTCAAACATGCCCTTCATATCATACTTGCTCTCCATGGTGTACACTTTGGAGACAATCATCGCCTGGTCAAATCCCATAATAACGTCACGATATTTATCGATATCATCTACAGACGGGGGGCACATATGGTTTTTTCCATAACTCCCACAAGCGTTCGCTTCACATAATTTCCTAACCGCCGGGTCGATTCTTATCAGACTCACATCAAAAGGTTTGTATTCTGTGAATCCTTGTTCATCCAGCACATCATCCAATCGCATTGTCCTTCTCATAAATTTTCTCAGATCTACTAGTGTCGTGTCTCAGAATTAACTTGAATAATAAGCACCTGCTGCACAAATTCAAAGGGGGCATGGGGGCCTCTTTTCAGTTCCACCACCCAAAAGACGCCCAAGCCTGTTACCGCCCCCAAAGAGGACAGCGTTCGGTGGACAGGCA
>CAZFMX010000076.1:0-15458 GCA_964520425.1 uncultured Desulfobacteraceae bacterium | reverse complement strand
AGTGAAAGATCCGGATAAATCCGTATCAGAAAATCAGCAGGTCAGCCGGGCTGCGGCTACAGTGGGCTTTTTCACTGTCCTGAGTAGAATTCTGGGTCTGGTCCGTGACATGGTGGTGTTCGGCTTGTTTGGCGCGAGAATGGCCACCGATGCCTTTATCATGGCGATTACCCTCCCGAACATACTCAGACGGCTCTTTGCCGAAGGCTCCCTGTCCATTGCCTTTGTCCCGGTCTTCACAGAGTATCTGAGTTTAAGGACAAGAGAGGATGCTTTTCGGTTAGTACGAGTGGTATTGACCCTTCTCTCTATAATCCTTGTGTTGGTCGCGATTATCGGTGTACTCTGCGCACCATGGCTCGTCAAAGTGCTCGCATGGGGTTTTAATGGGAGCAGTGTCAAATATGAACTCACGGTTCTCCTCACCCGAATTGCCTTTCCCTACATCTTCTTGATCGGACTGGTGGCGCTCTTCATGGGCATCCTCAACTCTCTCAGACATTTTGCCGCTCCCGCCGCAGCCCCTATTCTATATAATGTGGGAATCATCGGAGCCACTATTCTCATCTCTCCGCATTTCAGACAACCTATTGTGGGTGTCGCCGTGGGTGTGATCATCGGAGGAGTGCTTCAGCTTGGGCTTCAGATCCCTTGGATACTCAAAAGTGGGGTCTCTCTAATCCCCTGCTGGCAACCTAATCACCCGGCGGTGAAACGCATCGGGTCGCTCATGCTTCCCGCCGTTTTCGGTTCCGCCGTCTATCAGTTCAACACGATCGTCAATAGGTTCCTGTCTTCTTTCCTAGTAGAAGGAAGCGTCTCATGGCTCTATGCCGCAGACCGTCTGGTGCAGTTTCCCCTGGGAGTATTTGCCATTGCTTTGAGTACGGCCGCCCTTCCATCCTTGTCCAAACAGGGCGCTGAGAAAGACTTGAAGGGGTTTGGAGAGACCTTGAACCATACTCTGAGAATGACATTCTTCATCATCATTCCTTCCATGGCGGGATTGATCATCCTCGGAGAGCCCATCATAGACATCGTTTTCCAAAGGGGAGAATTCAATGAATTTGCCACTTTGATGACATCCCGTGCCCTGACATACTATGCTGTAGGGCTTTGGGCCTTTTCAGGCATTCGAGTGATGATATCAGCCTTTTATGCGCAACACGATGCAAAGACACCTGTGAGGGTCGCTATCGTCACCCTTGTGGCCAATCTGATATTCGGTCTACTTCTGATTAGTCCTCTTCAACATGGGGGATTGGCTCTTGCCCTCTCTCTTTCCTCCACCCTCCAGTTCGGCCTGCTGGTTTTCTTTTTCAAAAGAAAGATCAGGACATGGGATTTGTCCTCTGTTCTCGTATCTGTAGGGAAATGCGTCGTAGCGTCGATGGTGATGGGACTGGGAGTCTATTACCTGGATTCATGTCTATGGCTTTCCAAAACAGGACCTGGTGTATGGTATTCGGCTGTACGGATCATAGGGCTTGTGCTTCTCGGGACGATCTTGTACTTACTAGCTGCCAGATTCTTGAGGTGCCGAGAACTGTCAGCGGTCTTGGATATGATTAAAGGTCTATTTACCCTATCGTTGCATAAAAAACATGACAAGGGATTCTAGAAAGATCGTTGGGGTTCAGAAAAACGGAACCAGAAGGCTCGTCTGATTCAGACCATTCACCCCTTCTGTTTCCGGGCTTTCCTTAAGTAATTAGGCCGATGAAAACCTCCTGCCGTCCGGCGGAGTTGTGCTGAAAATGCACAGCCATTTTATATCTTGAAAAACAGATCGCCCTCTGATACGTTTCCATACTTCGACACCCCGGTTCCAATAGAACGCTCTTCTGACAGGATTGACCCTATAAGATTGATATTTCTTGCCTTTCCTTCCTGACCTATTGAATACGGGGATGGAAGATCGGAATGAGACCCGCGGCATTCATTCGCGCTTATGAATGGCTCTCATGACCAGGACAATGGAAGGTGAGTCTCAATCACCCATGTTATTGAACTCCATGCAATCCAGCATATATTGTCTGAGAAAGAGGTTTCATGGTTCCTATGACAATGACCATTCTCGCCTCTATAGATATCGGAAGCCATACAGCCAGATTGCTGATCTGTCAGAAGAGCGGATCTAGGACGGATATCATGTCGCTTCTGAGAAAAAGGGCCTACATCCGCCTGGCAGAGGATTTTGGTTCCCGGGGGAAACAGGTGATTCGACCCGAGGCCGCGGAACGGACGCTGAAGGCCCTTGGAGAGTTTGCCTCTGTCGCTCAGAAGATGCATGTGGAGAGTGTTCGAGCCGTATGCACGGGAGTCGTGAGAGAAGCGGAAAACAGGGATGATTTTCTTAACCTGATTTTCGAACGTACGGGTATCCAGGCACGTGTCCTATCGGGCAGTGAAGAGGCCCGCCTTACGGCAAAGGGAGTTTTGAACGCCCTTGGTGTTCAGCGAGAATATTCCATGATCTTTGACCTTGGGGGAGGGAGTACAGAGTTTATCTATAGAGAACAGGGTCATCAGAAAATCCAATCGCTGCCCTTGGGCGCCATGGTATTGACCCAAAGGTATTTGGTGTCTGATCCTCCCGGAGAGGAGGAAATGGACACCCTTGAACAGGGCGTGGATGATGTTCTAAGCCAGGCCTTTCCTGAAGGCCGCCTCGAAGAGGATGGCCTTGTGGTGGGCACGGGCGGAACCGTGACGACTCTCTGTGCCATGTTGCATCATATGGACATAGAAGAGATCAGCCCGAAGCGAATGAATGGGCTGACACTGCGAAGAGAACAGCTTGAAAAGCTTTTTGAACGATTAAGGGCTATGACCTTTGACGAGAGACTGAGTCTCCAGGGCCTGGACCGGGGAAGGGCAGATGTCATCCCGGCAGGATGCGCGGTGGTGCTCAGAATCCTTCGGTTTTTCAAGGCCGGAGAAATGGTGGTGAGTCTATCAGACCTGCTGGAAGGGATGGTCTTGTCTTAATGACGCGAACACGATCCAATAGATATGAAATGTGCTACTTCCAACTTTTGCTGTTTTTTCGTATGATGTGGCCCAAGGTGCAAGGCTCAGGACTCAGGGATAAGAACACTTGAAGGTTCAGCCATATTCGTTTGGCAGTATTGTTTTCTTGTGCCTTGCGCCCTGTGTCCTGTGCCACTCTGCTAATGGTATTGTCCAGATGAGAAGGGAAAAAGGTGCGCGGTCTATTTTGATGACGTAATTTGCATCTAGAGGGAGAAAATAATGGATACAAAGAAGATAAGAGACGGACTAACATTTGATGATCTTTTGCTGGTGCCCAACCGGTCAAGTGTTTTACCGGACGATGTGGACGTAAAGACCAAGTTGTCAAGAAACATCACCTTGAATATCCCCATCGTCAGTGCCGCCATGGACACGGTCACGGAATCGGCAACTGCTATCACAATAGCGAGGCAGGGCGGATTGGGCTTTATCCACAAGAATATGAATATGGAAAGACAGGCTTTAGAAGTCGAGAAGGTCAAGAAATCAGAGAGTGGGATGATTGTAGATCCGATTACCATAGAGCCTGACAGGAAAATCTCCGATGTCCTCGAGATCATGGAGAAAAATGAAATATCAGGTGTGCCGGTGGTCAAGAAAGGAAATCTTGTCGGAATTATCACAAACAGGGACCTGAGGTTTGAGACAAATCTGGATCAGAAAGTGGAAGCAGTGATGACCGCTGAGAATTTGGCCACGGCCAGGATGGGCATCACCCTCGAAGAATCAAAGGCCATCCTCCATGAAAGGCGGATTGAAAAGCTCTTGGTGGTGGATGACAAGGGAAAGCTCAAGGGATTAATTACTATCAAAGATATCGAAAAGGTTAAAAAATACCCGAAATCCTGCAAAGACGAGTTGGGCCGGTTAAAGGTGGGCGCTGCTGTAGGTGTAGGAGATGAGGCACTGGAGAGGGTGGAACGCCTTATCACGGCCAATGTGGATGTGGTTGTAATCGATACGGCCCACGGACATTCGGAAGGGGTCATTCAGACCGTACGCGAGATCAAGAAAAAGCATCCCACCCTGGAACTGATAGCCGGAAACGTGGCTACGGCTGAAGGTACCAGGAGTCTGATCGAAGCGGGGGCTGATGGGGTGAAAGTGGGTGTGGGACCGGGATCCATCTGCACCACAAGGGTCGTTGCCGGTGTAGGCGTTCCCCAAATGACCGCTATTATGAATTGCGCGGGAGAAGCCGGAAAATCGGGAGTCCCGGTCATTGCCGATGGAGGTATCAAGTACTCCGGGGACATTACCAAGGCCCTGGCAGGGGGGGCGAATTCAGTGATGGTCGGAGGCCTTTTTGCCGGGACCGAGGAGAGCCCTGGTGAGACTGTTCTATTTCAAGGAAGGAGCTACAAGGTGTACCGGGGCATGGGTTCCATCGAAGCCATGAAAGAAGGCAGCAAAGACCGTTATTTCCAGGATAAGGTTGAAGAGGAGAAAGATTTTGTGCCTGAAGGGATCGTGGGGAGAGTGCCTTACCGAGGCCCGCTTGCTGACACCCTTTATCAGCTGATCGGTGGATTGAGAGCAGGAATGGGCTATTTGGGCTGTCCTAATCTCGAATCACTCCGGAACAAAGCCGAGTTCATGCGGATCACACCTGCAGGACTGACAGAGGCACACGTACACAACGTGATTATCGTCAAAGAACCCCCGAATTACAGGGTGGAATAATTATTGGGTTCAAAGGTTCCCGCCTTCGCCCCATTCGACAAGCTCAGGGCTTCGGCGCGGCAAGCTGGGTTCCCGGTTTAAAGATTCTGAGTCAAAGGCTACAAGAGATTTGAGATTCACCCTGATCGTTGAAGCATTGAACTTGGTATCTTACTTAAGGAGAATTATTTCATGAAGGAAAATCTTCACAAACAGAAGATTCTCATACTGGATTTTGGATCCCAATATACGCAGCTTATTGCCAGGCGAGTTCGCGAAATACAGGTCTATTGTGAGATTCATCCTTTCAATATGAAGATTGAAAAGATAAAGGCCTTTTCTCCCATGGGTATCATTCTCTCAGGTGGCCCCTCCAGCATCTATGCAAAAGATGCCCCCATGGCGGATAAAGGTATTCTGGACTTAAATCTACCTATCCTGGGGATCTGCTATGGCATGCAGTACCTAACGTACTTGCTGGGGGGTGTCGTGTCTAAGGCCGTAGACCGGGAATATGGAAGCGCCTCCATCCATATTAGTGATACGAAAGACCTGTTCCATGGCTTTGAGGAGCAGGAAAGAGAGATGGTTTGGATGAGCCATGGAGATCGGATCGATGAGATGCCGAAAGGTTTCAATGTTTTGGCAAACAGTAATAACAGTCCGACTGCGGCCATGGCTGATGCATCTCGAAAGATTTTCGGTGTCCAGTTTCATCCTGAGGTGGTTCATACGCCGAACGGAACCAAAATCCTGAAGAATTTCCTGTTCAGGATATGCGGATGTGACCCCTTATGGAACATGGCCTCGTTTGTCAAGAACACCATAAAGGAAATGAGAGAGGCCATTGGAGAGGAAAGGGTGATCTGCGGACTCTCAGGTGGCGTGGATTCCTCTGTTACAGCCGTTTTGCTCCACCATGCCATCGGGAGTCAGCTTTCTTGTATTCTGGTGGATAACGGGCTTTTGCGAAGAGGGGAAAGCGAAGAGGTCATGGCGGTGTTTCAGGAGCATTACCATATGGACATTCACCTTGTGGATGTCACGGACCATTTCTTGGGGCACCTCAAGGGTGTGACAGATCCTGAGGAAAAACGAAAGATCATTGGAAGGGAATTCATTAGCATCTTTGAGAAGAAGGCTAAGGAATTGGGTGAGGCCAAGTACCTGGCTCAGGGAACCCTGTATCCGGATGTGATCGAGAGCGTCTCCTTTAAGGGTCCTTCCGCCACCATCAAGAGTCATCACAATGTGGGGGGGCTTCCCGATGTCATGGACTTGGAGCTCGTTGAACCTCTTCGAGAGCTGTTCAAGGATGAAGTGCGGCAGGTAGGCTTTGAACTGGGCCTCCCCAGAGAACTGGTCATGCGTCAACCCTTTCCAGGCCCAGGTCTGGCCGTAAGGATTTTAGGGGAGATCACCCCTGAGAGACTTGAAATATTACGCTCGGCTGATGTGATCCTGCTTGAAGAAATCCGAAAAGCGGACCTCTATGAAAAGGTATGGCAGTCTTTTGCCGTTTTACTCCCGGTGAGGACTGTTGGGGTGATGGGGGATGAGAGGACTTACGAAAACGTCATCGCCATCCGGAGCGTAGACAGCCTGGATGCCATGACGGCGGATTGGACTCGAGTTCCCTATGATGTCTTAGGCAGGATATCGAATCGGATTATCAACCAGGTCCGGGGCGTGAATCGTGTGGTGTATGACATCTCCTCCAAACCCCCAAGCACCATAGAATGGGAGTGAGGCTCCAATTCGGTAATCTCTTCAACTGCAACATCCTCCCAAATGCACTCACAGATTCTCATAATGAACCTTACCTTCTATGTATCGCAATGATGAACCAGTTTTCAGCATGGTCTTCTGTGATATCACGGTACAGTTAAATAGCTTTCACGGTCGATGTTGTTTGGTCGAAGGGGGGGCATTTGGGGGGATATTCGATATCAGTTAAGTGGTGGTATCGGAAAATGTTGAATCTCATTTTTCATCTTCAGTATCCAGTGTGTCATTAATGGAGATAGTTCCCTTTTCTTTTGATGTCAAAACTGTAGATTTAGAGTACTTTATCTCGCTTGCTACAACCCGATTCCGTCCGGATTCTTTGGCCTTATAAAGGTTCATATCGCTTTCCTTAACCAGGGTGGCCGTATCGATTCCGGTCGGATCACTGACGGTGGCGATTCCAATACTAGCCGTGATCGAGATCTTTTCCCCTTCAGGTGTCAGTAGCTCCATCTTTTCAACGGTTTGTCGGATTCTTTCTCCGAGGACCAATCCGCCTTTTACAGGAATGCCCCTGGCAATGACGACAAACTCCTCTCCGCCGTATCGTGCCAAGAAATCGTCATCCCTCAATGAATCTGATAGGATTTTCGTTACGGACACCAGTACCTGATCCCCCATCTGGTGGCCGTAAAGGTCGTTGATATTCTTGAAGTGGTCGAGATCCATTATCAGGAGGGTCAACGGCATTTTATGGCGGCGTGCGAATGAGAGTTCGGATGAGACATGTTCATCAAAATGTTTCCGGTTGAAGGCCCCGGTAAGGGGGTCGCGTACTGCGGACTCATAAATCTGGTTCTGATATCGGGAATCGATAGTGTCTTGAAGCACGAGTTTGACAATTGTCCGTCGTCCGAGAAGGATCTTGTCTCCATCACTTAACCGATGAGCCATTACCCGTTCGCCTTCAAAGAACATACCATTTGTGCTGTTCAGATCCCGGATGATAAAAATCCCGGGGTCTTGATATGTGATTTCGGCATGTCTGCGTGAAATGGCTTCGTCATCGATTGTAAACGAACAATTCGGGTCTCGGCCTATCACTACCGTCTTGCGCATACTAAGGGGAAGGGTTCGCCCGACATCTGTTCCTGTCATCACGACAAGCGCGGCCTTGCGTTCTTCTGAAACTGCCGACAAATCAACTAAATCAGTGGGGTCCAGATGCACGGTGAGATCAGCGGATTCAAGCTCTTCTTCCTTATCTATCGACATAGGGCACCATCCTTGACATGAGAAATCGTTTGAGCTTCAGGTCTGGGAGGTATCTATTTAATACAAGCCGTCAGAAAAGAGAACACTCAGACAGCATGATGCTCTACAGACGTCAGATTTTAATAATTAGCTTTCCGAATACTGGATAAAAGAGAGAATGTCGTGCATATATATCCGGTATCCTCGACAAACCGCTCTATTATGCTATTGAAAATCAAGACACAAGTCAAGAAAAAAATGTGAGATATTTTGATTTTTATGGTTATCTATCGATGATGTTCAGTGTAGCCTGAGTTATTGTTGAAATTCGTTCTTTCATAGCCTATGGTTGAGACTGACTTGTGGTTTCATTCTTAACAGTAACAGAGATATATGAGAGTTGCTCAATTCCATCATGAAGAACGGATCAGATTAGGGCTGATCGAAGATCATAGCCTTGTTCCCTTAGATTTTGAAGGTGATATGTTCGACTTTATTCAGGGCGATAGAACCTGTAAACTCACAGGTAAGCCCATTCACTTGGATCAGATCAGATACGCCCCCTGTATCAGCAGACCCTCCAAAATCATCGGCATCGGATTGAACTACCTTGATCATATTCGGGAGAGTAAGGGTGAAATCCCGGAGAGACCCCTTATTTTTGCCAAATTTCCAAACACCCTTGCTGCTCATAAAGATGTGATCACCTGGAATCCGGGAATAACAAAAAAAGTGGATTTTGAGGCGGAACTCGCTGTGGTGATGGGGAGGACCGTTTCTAACTGCTCTGAAGAAGAGGCTGAGAAAGCTGTCTTCGGGTATACCTGCGCGAACGATGTCAGCGCGAGGGATCTCCAGTTCGGTGACAAGCAGTGGGTTAGGGGGAAGACCCTGGACACCTTCTGCCCTCTTGGACCCTGGATTGTGACGCCTGACAATATCGACGATCTGTATAATCTTGCTATCAGGAGTATCTTGAATGGTGAAACCATGCAGGAGAGCAACACTCGGCATATGTTGTTCAAGGTCCCTCAGCTCGTGAGTTTCTTGTCGAGGAACTTCACTCTGGTCCCGGGAGATGTGATTCTAACGGGAACACCACACGGGGTGGGGGCCTTCCGGCAGCCGTCGGTCTATATGAATGATGGGGATGAGATCGTCATCGAGATTGAAAAGATAGGGCGTTTAATCAATACGTGCAAGACTCAACCGGTTCCTGTTCCTTAAGAACCATGTCTGTAAACATGGTTCCAAAGAATAGGAACCATGTGGATACACTGACAGCGGCTAGAATGAGTTGTCAGCTACCTGCCGGGGAAGCTTGGGGGTTACCAGTCATATATCACCTCCCATTCTGTATGGAAAGGGGGATCTTCTTGGGTGTAATAGCGCTCCGTGGTTTTCCCGGTGCCCACTACGCTATCTTCATCGGCGACCCAATAGCGCTGATAAATAGCGGGTTGGGGACGAGCATCGGGCGTGGCACCGCCCGAACGCTCATCGACGTCCATCCAGAGCTCTTTCTCTTCAATAACCTTCCATATCTTCTTGGTGTCGCGGTTCATGATCCGCTCACCTACATGGGGCAATTCCAGCCGGCTTCGCAACTCCTTGAAACGGTATACGGATCGGTCGGCATGGTCGAGAATGCGTTCTCCCAGGAGGACAATACCGATAGCACCTAGAGGAGCGGTCACCAGGATAGATAATACGGCTACGGCCAATATGATCTCGCCGGAACCTAATCCGGATGCTAGGGGAATGGCGCCGATAGCAGCCTGCACCGTGGCTTTAGGGACATAGGCCACAATACAAAAGAGTTTTTCTCGCCAGACAAAAGGTGTGCCCAGTAAAGATAAATAGGTTCCCACGCTACGGAAGAGGAGCCCCACAATAATAACCACCAGCCCTCCCAGGCCTGCCTTCCAGGCTACATGAATATTCACCTGGGCACCGACTAATACGAAGAGAATCAGCTCGGCAAAGACCCACAGTTTTTTCAGCTTTCGGGAAATCAAATGGGCGATGGACTCTGATTTTTCCAAAATAATAAAGCCGATGGCCATCACGCCCAGCAAACTGGCAATGGGGAGATAAGCCTCCATCTGCGTTTCCACCCAGGTAAGCAAAATAGCCACACCTAAGACTATGAGTGTCCGCTTGGGCGGTCGCCAATCAAAACGGGTAAAAAGCCATACCAGACCAAAACCGGGAATAAGGCCGATTAGAATGCCTATGAGCACGGAGAGAGGGATTTGAATCAGTTGCCCGGCAATACCCGTTTGAGTCCCCGTGGCCATTCCTAGAAAAACAGTGAAGAGGACGATCACAAAGACATCGTCTAAAGAGGATGCACCCAATATCAAGCTGGGAATTCCCTTCCGTTCGCCACGGCCCTTTTCCATAAAATCGATCATCAGGGGCACCACCACAGCCGGTGAAACAGCTGCCAGGATAGATCCCAATATCGCGGCATCCAAATAAGATAATCCCAAGCAACTCGGTGCCGCCAGGATGATACCGCCAGTCTCAAATATAGCGGGCAGACAACTCATGATGATTGTTGCACGACCCACACGGTGAAGGGTATCCCGGCGCAATTCAAAACCGGCACGCAGCAGGATCACCACCAGGGAGATTTTACGAAAGTCTCCGGAAACTATAGCCATTTCCGGCGACATTATGGCCAATACAAAGGGTCCGACTATAATGCCGGCGATGAGCATACCTACCAAGCCAGGCAGTTTCATTTGCCTAAACAGATAGTCCGCCATCAGTCCTAAAATGATTATCAGTGTAATGCTAAACGCCACGGATTCTAACTCCTGCTCGTTTAAATGTCTTTGCTCGATAAGTAGAAAAACTTGTCCCCGCTTCCATACCTCTGCCGCGACCAACAACATCAGCACTGAGTATTGAAGTGAATTTTCACTTGGTACGGTTTTTATCCATGGAAATCTCTCTGGATAAGGCTTCAAGACCGGCTAGACAGGGCTATTGTATTGAAGCTGTTTCCGGATCAGATGCTGAAAGAGGTATAAACGCTTGGAATATTAGTCTATTGAGTTTACTATGTCAAAGTATGATTCAAAGATTGATTTATCACGAATAATTACGATAATAGCAGTGCCTAGCGTTGCTTTTTCTTGTTCCCAGTGCTATTAAGTTGTTTCTTCTCTTTTAAAATCACATACAAATAAGGAGTTTTTCATGAGGGTGATGAGAGTTTTTCTTCAACTGTTTCTGATCCTTTCGATCTGTTTTCTCTGGGGTTGTTCATCGGACACCAAAAAAACTGAGATTATTGAGCTTAGTTACACAAACCACTTTCCTCCAACCCATATTCAGAGCCGGTTGGCTGAAGCCTGGTGCAAAGAGGTTGAAAAACGAACCGGCGGTAGAGTGAAAATCACTTACTATCCCGTACAAACATTGCTGGAAGCAGACAAGATCTATAATGGAATCCTAAATGGAATAACGGATATCGGTCAATCCGTATTCGGCTATAACAGGGGTGTCTTCCCCGCCATGGAGGCCTTCTCTCTTCCCCATGGATTTAAATCAGCTCCTGAGGCAACCCGCGTTCTGAATGAATTCCACAAACACTTCAAACTAAAGGAAACATCCAGGATCAAAATTTTATATCTACACGCCCACGGACCCGCCATGCTGCATTCCAAGAAAAAGATCGAAAAACTGGAGGACATGCGTGGTGTAAAGGTTCGTTCATATGGATTTAACGCAGCTATGGTCAAGGCCCTTGGGGGTATCCCCGTCTCCATGCCTATGTCCGAAGTATATGAAGCCCTTTCAAAAGGGGTTGTCGACGCGACCTTCAGTCCGATTGAAGCACTTAAGGGATGGAAACAGGCTGAAGTCGTTGATTACAGTATTGAGATTGAAGGAGTGGCCTATTCCACGGCAATGTATGTTGCGATGAATAGGGATAAATGGAATTCCCTTCCTCTAGATATCCAGGCGATCATTGAAGAGATCAATAAGGAATGGATCATTAAGACCGGTGAAGCATGGGATAGTTCTGATGAAGAGGGGAGAGAATATACTCTTTCTCAGGGCAACGAAATCATTAAGATGGATAAAGAGGAGAGTGACAGGTGGGCCGAAGCAGTTTCTACAGTCATAACGGATTATGTGGCTAATACCAAAGAGAAGGGACTGCCCGGGCAGGATTATGTTGATTTCATTCGGGCATCTCTCAAAAAAGATGAAAAATGATGAGATTTGAATCAGGAGTAAGAAAAACATCTGAATACATGTCCCTGATTGCCGGAGCAGCAATCATCATCATGATGCTGCTCTCAACCGCCGATGTGCTTTTGCGTCTTGGGGTGCCCCTTTTTTCAAAGCTCCAGTGGTCGTTTTTAAGCATTCTAAAGCCTATCCCCGGCACCTATGAGCTCGTATCATTTCTTGGCACTGTCGCCGCCGCCTTTGCCATTGCACGTACGTCCATTCAAGGAGGTCATGTGAGTGTGAGTCTGGTGACTCGCCTATTGCCGGAAAGAATAAGGAACATGATCCGGATGATCACAAATTCGCTGGCATTAATCTTTTTCGGGCTTCTCTCCTGGCGTTCTTTTCTCTATGCCGAAGAACTGAGATTTTGCGGAGAGGTGTCCATGACCCTTCAACTCCCCTATTATCCATTTATATATGGTGTTGCGTTCGCGTCCTTTGTCATGAGCATTGTCCTCATAACCTACTTAATCGATGACATCAAAGAATTGAAATAAATGGGTCTAACTCAAATTGGCATATTAGGAATTATCATTCTTCTCATCTTTCTTTTCTCCAACATGCCGGTCGGTTTTGTTATGGGACTGGTTGGTCTTGGAGGCTTTATCTATATTAAAGGGATTGGACCGGGACTCAATCTGCTCGCCAGTGATGTCTTTGAGATTTTTTCTTCCTACGGATTAACAGTTATTCCACTCTTTGTATTCATGGGGCAGTTATCCTTTCAATCGGGAATAAGCCGCCGTCTCTTTGAAGCCGCCTATGTCGTGCTGGGCAACAGAAGGGGTGGTCTGGCAATGGCCACCATAGGCACATGCGCCGGCTTCTCTGCCATTTCCGGCTCAACCAACGCGACCGCGGCCACTATGGCGACAGTCACACTGCCTGAAATGAAGAAATATGGATATGATATGGGTTTGGCGACAGGGACGGTGGCTGCCGGTGGAAGCCTGGGAATCCTTATCCCGCCCAGCACGGTATTTATTGTATATGGCATACTCACTGAGCAATCCATAGGAAAGCTGTTCATGGCCGGAATACTCCCCGGCATTATTCTCACCTTCCTTTTCATGTCGGCCATATATATTGTGGTCACTCTGAACCCTTCACTAGCCCCCGCGGGTCCTAAAACAGGTTTCAAAGAGAAATTCTCATCATTCATGGGTGTTCTAGAAACAGTATTTCTGTTCATTGTCGTCATGGGCGGCATTTTCTTCGGAATATTTACTCCCACTGAAGCTGCGGCAATCGGCGCGTTCGCCACCCTGTTCATGGCCATTGTAAGAAAGCAGATAAGCTGGAGAGGCTTTATCGAGGCCCTGTCCGCCACCACTCAAACCAGCTGCATGGTTATGGTCATCGTCGCGGGTGCCACCATATTCGGTCATTTTATGGCCGTTACACGCGTACCCTTTGAGTTGTCGGCCTGGGCCGGCAGTCTCTCTTTACCCCCTGCACTTATCATGGTTGTCATCATCCTGATATATCTATTGGGCGGTTGTTTCATGGACGCCTTCGCCCTGATCATGCTGACGGTCCCTATCTTCGCCCCCCTTGCCCAAACTCTGGGATTTGACCTTATATGGTTCGGAGTGGTGATTGTATTAATTGGTGAAATGGGCGTAATCACTCCCCCTGTGGGCATCAATGTGTATGTGGTCCATGGTATCGCAAGGGATGTGCCCCTGGAAACCATATTCAAGGGTGTGATGCCGCTCTTCGCCGCCCTGGTCATTTGTAATATCCTCATATTGCTTTTCCCTGAAATCGCCCTGTTTTTACCGAACCTGATGCGATGAATTATTTGGATGGTCCAATGTGTTTTTGGTGGATGATAGAAGGTGTATAATCCTTGAAAAACATAGCTTGACATCACGATTTTCAAGGATTATACTCTATTTATGATACCAAGACCACAGGCATATGAAAATATTTCAAGAACTCTTGAGCTTTTCCCCATAGCAGCGCTTTTAGGTCCGCGACAGTGCGGCAAGACGACACTTGCCCGGATCATTGCTGATCAGAATCCATCCACCTATTTTGATCTTGAAAATCCTGTAGATATGACGCGGTTATCAGCACCTATGAGTGTGCTTGAAAACCTTGAAGGACTGATTGTCATAGATGAAATTCAGAGAAAACCGGGACTTTTTGAGCTACTGCGAGTCCTGGTAGATCGTCCTTATAATCCAGCAAAATTTCTTATTCTTGGCTCCGCTTCTCCAAACTTGGTAATAGAGGCCTCAGAATCTCTCGCCGGTCGTATCGGGTTTTCTGATCTTTCGGGTTTCAATCTTTGGGAGGTTGGTGTTGAGAATCGTGACGTCTTATGGATTCGGGGTGGGTTTCCAAAATCTTTCCTGGTACCTGACGACCATGCAAGTATGATTTGGAGAGGAAATTTTATAAGAACATTTCTTGAAAGAGACATCCCTCAGCTGGGAATACGTATTCCCTCTGAAACGTTAAGGCGGTTCTGGACGATGGTTGCCCATTACCATGGCAGGGTTTGGAATGCCGCCCAGTTTGCGAGATCATTAGGTACATCTGAAATAACAGCCCGCCGCTATCTTGATATTCTTGCCGGGGCCTATATGGTGAGGATTCTTCCCCCCTGGTTTGAGAATATACGGAAAAGACAAGTCAAGGCACCGAAAATATTCATTCGCGATAGCGGTATATTTCACGCACTGCTGCAATTGGAGACTCTTTCAGATCTACAGGGGCATCCAATGCTGGGTTCTTCCTGGGAGAGCTTCGTGCTTGAGCATGTCGCCGAAGTTTTCGGAAACCGTGATATATATTTCTGGGCGACACACGCAGGAGCGGAACTGGATCTGCTTGTCATGTCAAAGGGTAAACGTTATGGATTTGAGGTCAAGTACGCCGATGCTCCCGGCACAACCCGATCTATGAGGACTGCCCTAAAGGACTTGTCTCTTGAACACTTGTGGGTGGTATATCCCGGGAAAGAAGAATATGAGCTTGACGATACTATTTCGGTTATACCCGTATCAGCGATATCAAAATTGCCGATGTAATGATGGCTAATCTTTCTATATATCATGGGGAATGATTAGATGTCTGGTTCAATAGAATAACTTGTTATGGATTGTTTTCGCAAATGATATTCAGAAACCCTTTTTTTTATCTTCTCTCTGCTTCATTTGTCGGGGTATTGCTCATACTCTATTCATTGAAGTTATTCCATTTTCGATACCTTATTTTTTTTGTCGTATTCTCAATCTTCATATGTGGCTTTATCGTATATCTATTAGAATCGACTTTATCCTCTTTTTTTAGTGGAGGTATTGAACTAGGAAGGGATTCAAGAGATGAAAATCTTCATGAAATGTTCTCTGCTGATATGGAGAAAGCTCGCCATAGCAAGAGGCAGAATAGATACCAGGAGGCTTTAAAGACCGTAAATGCAGTTCTGGCTGAAATCCCTGATTACCCTGAAGCCCTTTATCTCAAGGCCCAGATATTATGGGAAGGATTTGGAAATTATGAACAAGCGG
>CAZFMX010000075.1:0-15781 GCA_964520425.1 uncultured Desulfobacteraceae bacterium | reverse complement strand
GGGGCCAAGGGGTCAAGTGTTTCTTGTGATTTATTTGATATCTCACTCGAACCCTAGAACCCTAGAATCCTAGAATCCTTGGATCCTTTTCTATTGTTCCTTCTCTCTCATTCGGGTAACGGCGTCTGTTATCTTCTCCAAACCAAATTTATCTACCAACACTTCCAATCCGATTTCCATCTCTTCCTGGGTCTCTATCCCGTCTTCCTCCACTTCTTCTTCCCTTTCTTCGTAGATCAGGGCGTCATTCAAACACCATTTTACACACAGAGGTTCATCTTCGCCTTCGCACATATCGCATTTCAGGGGGAGACCGGAATCAGGTTCTTTGAACTCGTCCCTGGATGGACAGGAGGCCCTGCAGAAGGCACACTCGTCGTATTCCTTTCCATTGATCACATATTTGTCTCTGCCGGCGCATTCGGCATCTGCATACTCACCCCCATGTACAGGAATATACATATCTTTGAGCGGAAGACTAATCAGTCGAATACGAGACCTTGCCGGATTATTGCTACTGTATTTCGGCACGGCGTGGAAGGCGGAACAAATCATCTCACATGACCGGCAACCATTGCATTTATCCACATCGACTTTAATTGTTTTAATCGTTTTCTTTGTTTTCACATCCATGAAAGTGACCACCTCTGCACTCTATTTGTTCTCTTCTTTTTCTGAAGTCTCCTCTGAAAGAGTATCTCCGTTATTCGTCAAGATCCCTCTCTTAATGAAGTCTTCACTCACGAAATTCAGCTCCAATGCATCCAAGGTCTCTTTTGTCGGAACTCCATTATTATTCCAGCCCTTGAATCTGTAATAGGTATCCAGCAGGTCCTTTTCAAGTTCGGGAAATCTCTTCGTCCAATGGTCCTCCGGAGGCTTTTCATCCGCTCTTCTCATGCCCCTTCTTATATTGAAGGCCCTAACCAAGGTTCGGTACCTTTTAGCTGCCTGCGTCAGTTTTTCTTCATCCATCTCGATCCCGGTCCCCGCTGTGATAAATTTCGGGTAATTGTGTATATGATAGGGGGGCTTTAGAGGAAATGATGACAGACCGGCGCACATTCCGAGGGCGTCATCGATGTAGTGCATCATTTCCTGCCAGTCGACAATTTCACAAGACATCTGAACTGTGGGGTAATATGGGTTTGAATTTTCTCCCCGTGGTTCCCAATCCAGAAAGTATTGTTTGAACTTCTCATCGGGCACCTGGAACCAGTCCTTTACAAATGCTTCTCTGTCTTCTCTCTTAGGGTAAGGCGCCTGGGGAAACTGCCCTTCAATCTGGGTGATGTTGATCTTCTCGCCGGTACAATACATCAGAAAATAGACGGGATTCAGCATGGAAAGCTTGAGAGGTACCTGCTCATGTTTTTTGATATTATTATGCGCGTATTTTTCTGCGCCCCTGCCGATCTCTTTTGCGGCCCAATAAGTCCCATTGGCCAAGACATCCCCTATGCCTTCCCGCCGAACGATTCTGTCCAGCAACCAATAGAATCTCCCCTCGTTATCAGATGGCATTCCCGGCATATCTTCGTTAGTTAGAATGCCGTTTTCGTAGAGTTCAACGGCAAAGGCCATAACTTGTGGGGCCGAAAAACCATCCACGCCATATTCCGTTGCCTGTTGAGCGATTTTAAAACCAAAATCAAGGTCTGAAAAGGCCGCCATGGTGTATGTCAGTTTGGAAAAGCATTTCATCATGTATGTGGGCTGATCCGGCGGAGTAATGGTTGCCCCGCATTCCATGGGGCAGTTGTAGCAACTGATAAGCCGTGTCCGCATGCTATCCATGGCCTCTGTCCACTGCTGTTCCACCTCCTCGTTCCAAAAATCTTTTCTGCGGACGCGGGAATTTCCCCACATGAAATTCTCCGTATGCCACTTCTCATCATGGACTTTCATCTCTTGGGGTGAGCCAAGGCCCTGCATAATGGTCATGACCCCCGGAATTGGGTTATCATTCCGCCACCTTATATATTCCATCACTTCATTGCAGAGCTCCATGTATTCAGTCGGTTGAGCTACGTTGATATCCTTTGTTCCACGAACAGCGATGGCCTTCACCCCTTTGTCTCCCATGACAGCACCTATTCCCAGCCGGCTGGCACTGGAACGACCCTGTTCGATGGAGGCAAAAAAGACCCTGTTTTCTCCGGCCATCCCGATACTAGCCACCTGGGCCTTCGGCTCATTCAATTCCTGCCGAATCAACTCCGCCGTTTCAGTCGCGCCCACACCCTTTAAATGAGAGGCATCACGTATTTCTACTTTGTCGTTATTGATCCACAAATAGACCAGGTCAGGGGACTTGCCGCGAAGGATCACCCTGTCATAGCCGGCATACTTTAGTTCCGGAGCCCAAAACCCCCCCATCATCGAAAATGCCATGAGCTTAGTCTGGGGTGAAATGGTAGAGACAATGGTCCGATTACAGCCGATAGCGGGTGTTCCACATAGAAGACCGGCACTGAAGATGAGCAGATTTTCAGGCGAAAAGGCTTCAACTTCAGGGGGAACCCTATCCCACAATATCTTGGCATTGGTCCCAAGACCTCCAAGATAGTGTTCGGTCAGTTCCGGATCACTCTCTATTCTTTCAATGCTTCCTCTGGATAAATCAATCTCCAGATTAAACCCTGTTTCTGCGTACCTCATGCTTCTTCCCCTTGTAGATTACCTGGCTCAATATAAACTCTTTCATATAACACAAAACACATATACTTAAGACAACAAAACCTTCATCCGTTGGATGAAGGTTGATATGGGTCAAAGACCAATTGAAATCTGTGATGTGAGCTCAGGGTTCAGTTGTCCTCTATTTCATTTGTTTTCTCAGGTTGATGAAATTGCTTCTATCAAAACCCAACGTCTTGAAGAACGACAGCATGTCTGTGGAATCCCACCGGACTGAGGTATAAATGTTTTTTATCTTCTTATCCGAATAGAACTTGAATATCTCGTTTGCTATGGCTTTCCCTATGCCCTGACCCATGAACTTCGGTTCAACACCTACATCAGCGATCCAGGCACTTTTTTCTATCCCGAAGCCGCCGGAAAGCAGATAGGTAATCATATAACCAACGATTTCCCCTTGATATTCAGCCACATAACTCATATTGCCGGTACTCTGGGCCAGCTCTTCGACCATACGTCTAAACTCGTCTTTTGCCGGTTTCCTGGTGATTGCGGCATTAATCCGACTGATATCCCGAGCATCTTCTCTATTCAGCTTTCTAATGATCAGACCTTCCACAAACAGATTCCCTTCACTTGACGATATCTAATCAATCCTGATGACCTTGATCTTGTGTCCTACCCAGTCCGGAGGCAGATAGATTCTACCGCTGTTTCCACTCATTTTGACGTCCTTTTCGATCATCTCTTCGCCGTAAACCTCAAACTTCACTTTGTTACTATTGGGCTTCTCAGAAGCGGACTCATTATTATGGCTACTTTCTTTTGGCACCCTAAATCCATCCCTACAAAAGAGTTATCATAGAATACTTAAAAAGTGACGCGTTGATGTAATCGGAAAAAAAGAGTAATGCTTGGTTCAGGCTCTTTGCTATCAACCTAAGTATCCGATTTTAAGTTTAAAATGGTCAGTTACCTCTAAAGTCCCAAAAGTCACACTTTAGTCACATTTTAGCTATAAAGTAACTATATGGGCAAATCCTGATGAAGTCAAGAAAAAAACGAGAATGGCGGAACCTTCTTCTCCCTCCCATATAGACATCATTTCCTTTTGCCTTTACAGATGATGGAGATTTCGTTATAGTCCCGCCCATGCATGAGCATTAAGCTCTTCGTTTATATAGACATCTAAGATAATATGGGGATGTGCAAATGATTATGAAGAAGTATCTATCTATTCTATTCATATGGGGTTTGCTGGTCCTGTTTCAACTCATCACATCTTCAGCATGTGATGCTGCCAGCCATGCCTTCATACCAAACCAAGGCGCCAATACCGTCTCAGTGATAGACCTCTCTGATAATTCCGTGATCGAGACCATCGATGTAGGAGGAAGTCCTACGGGCGTGGCCATGGACGCTAAAAGAGGTTACGTGTATGTCACTAATTTCGCTGATGATACAGTTTCCATCCTGAGTGTCCCCTTTCATAGTGAAATTACACGAGTTCCAGTCGGGGACGGGCCCTTTGGTGTGGTCGTATCTTCCGATGGGGAGTATGTCTATGTCACCAATAGCCTGGATGACACGGTCTCTGTCATAAAGGAGAATTCAGTTCTTGAAACGATAGCTGTGGGCGATAATCCCTTGGGCATTGTTGTAACACCAGACGGCCAATACGTCTATGTAGCGAACAACGGGGATAACACCGTTACGGTGATCAGCACCGAGGATGACGAAGGGAACGAGGCGTTCACCACCATCGAAGAACCCATTGATGTGGAGGATCTTGATTTGATGGAGGGCCCCTATGGTGTGGCCATAGCTCCTTACGGCTCTAACGTCTATGTGACGAACAATATATCCAATACGGTATCGGTCATATCTATTTATTCCAGTGCGGTGACCGATACGATTAACGTGGAAGACGACGGCTTAGGAGAGGGTCCGTTAGGTGTGGTCGTAAGCCCTGACGGCTCTTATGTCTATGTGGCGAACAGCTCGAGCAATACTGTTTCAGTGATATCGACCTCCGACAATACGGTTGAAACCACGGTTGATGTCGGGGCCGGCCCTTGGGGCGTTGATGTCAGGAACAGTGGTGATTTTGTCTATGTGACGAATAGCTTGGACAATACGGTCTCAGTGATCAGCACGGAGTTCGATGAGAATGATGAGCTTTCTGTCACGGACACCGTGATTGTGGGGACGACACCGGCTGGTCTTGGTAGGTTCCTCGGTGGCACGGTACCGAATCCTCCCACTGACTTGGTCGCAGAAACCGATTCAGCTTTCGAAATCAATCTATCCTGGACAGACAACTCAGATGATGAAAACGGATTCAAGATAGAGAGGACGAGATACGGTGGACTATTCTCGTTAATAGGCGTTGTCGGCCCGAATGTCACTTCATATACTAATACGGAACTTGATCCTTATACGACCTATTATTACAGGGTGGCTGCGTATAATGATGCCGGTGACTCAGATTACACGAACCAAGCACTGGCTACGACTGCGCAAGAGGAGAGCGGCTGTTTTATCTCAACAGCCATGAAAGGATCTTTCTGAGGATTTCAAACGTCCCATTTGTTCGGGCCTCATGATCGCCGGAAAAAGCCCATATTCTCTCGTGTCATGCGCCATAAATATCTTCCAGTATACTGAACAAACTCTATGACAAGTTTTGACCTTCGGTAGCCAAGAATAGAGATTGATAGACTGGTCCCTTTTTCTTGACATTCCACCTTAAAATAATTAGATTTCAATCTTTTAGAAATCTAACCATTAGAAGGGGTACTTGGATCGGCTTATGGGAGATGAGGAAATAGAACTTATTACTCGGTTTCCCCGAGTGGCACATAAGATCGGGAGAAAACTCATGTCCGGGTTTTCTTGTTCGAATGATCTCTTCAATCTGAGCCCTACGCAGCGCCATGTCCTTTTCCTGATTCATGAGGGAAGACAACTGACTATGACGGAGCTACACAGATGCACCGGGCTTGAAAAGGGAAGCCTGACTTTTGTCGTCGACCAGTTGATCGAAAAGGGTGTTGTGCAGAGAGGGGGAGACGAGGAAGACCGCCGGAAAGTCTATGTCTCCCTGACAGATTTTGGTCAGAAGGAGATCGCAATCCATTTAGATGAAGTCTGCAAATTTATACAAACAAAGCTGGACAGACTCCTCCCCAATGACCGCAGGCACTTTTTCCAGGCTATTAAAAAACTAGTAGAAATAAGTGAGAAATTGGAAATATGACGACTCGAGAAAATATGGAAGAACATGCATTTAAGATGCCTCCCAAGATGGGACTGAAGAGCGACATGCTTGGTAAGGAAAAGGTGGGATTGCTACTTTTCAAGATGTCCGCTCCGGCCATCATAGGAATGCTGGTTCAGTATCTATACAATATTATAGATGGCATATTCATAGGCCATTATGTCGGCTTCATCGGTCTTGGGGCCATCCAAATTGTTATGCCTATGCAGATGATCCTGATGGCCTTGGGCATGCTTTTCGGAATAGGCGGCGCATCCATCATCTCCCGCCGCATGGGAAGCAATGACCTGAAAGGGGCATCCCTCGCTCTAGGGAACATGGTTGCTCTCTGTTTGGGAAGCGGATTGCTTTGCGTCTTGTTTGGTGTATTGGCCGGAGACTCTATGATTCGTCTTTCTGGTGCCAATGAAGCACTCATGCCCTACTGTAGATCTTATTTTTACATCGTCATTTTAGGGACCCCCATGTTCACCTTCAGTATGGCGGGCAGCTCGTCGGCCAGGGCAGAGGGGAACGCCAATGTAGCCATGGTATCCATGCTGATCGGGGCGATTCTGAACATCATTCTCGATGCCCTGTTCATCGTGTATCTGGGTTTTGGAATTAAGGGCGCGGCGAGTGCTACAGTCATTTCCATGTCGGCGAGTGCCGTCTATTTAATCCTGTTCTATGTGAGTGGAAAGAGCGTTCTCTCAATCCGCCTGCGGCACATGATATTGAAACGGGCTGTTGTATGGGAAATGGCCAGCATCGGGATGTCGGATTTCGCCCGTACCATAGCCATGAGTCTCACCATGGCCCTTATGAACAATACGATAACCCGGCTTGGGGGAGAGATTTCTATGGCTGCTTTTGCTGTGTTTTTTCGCGTCAGCGGCTTCTTGTTTATGGCTATGATGGGAATCGGACAGGGCGCACAACCCATCATCGGGTTCAACTACGGCGCGAATCAACTTGATCGGGTCAAGAAAGCACTTCGACTGGCCATTCTCTGTGCCACAACGATTTCCCTTTTCGGCTTTGCTATCCTGGAGCTCTTTCCAGGGCTTCTCATTCGAATCTTCAGCAGTGATCCGGAGCTTATTGGCATCGGAAAAACGGCCTGTCGAATCATGGTTATCGCTTTCCCCCTCATAGGATACCAGATGATCGCCGTGAGTTTGTGCCAGGCCCTTGGAAAAGCGGGAGCCGCCCTGTTCCTTGCCTTGTCACGGCAAGTTGTCTTTCTCATTCCCATGATCCTGATTCTGCCCCGTATCTTCGGAATTACCGGTGTGTGGTTCGCATTGCCCGCGGCTGATGCCGTCACCTTTTTTGTCACGTTTGCTCTAGTCACCCTTATTATGAGGAATTTGGCCCCCAACGCCCAAAAGCCTCTCACAGAATAGAGTGGCCGTGAAATTGATACCTTGCTCTGCCTTTAGCAAATCTCGCGATTCTGCTTTTCCTTTGTTTTAATGCGTAATAAGGCATGGACCATTGCCTCAAGACGATATCTATAGGGTTCAGATCATGTTGGAATTCAGTGGATTTTTTTGAGATATCGTCTCGAGGGAACAGCCCATGCCTTATCTTTTACTTGATCTGCGAATTTATGATACAGGCACTGGCAATTCTCACTTATGATATTTTTCTCCGCGCAATATGGTAAAAGCCCTGTAGAGTTGCTCCAAAAGCACGAGGCGGGCCATCTCATGGGTCAGGGTCAGGTGAGATAGGGAGAGGATTTCTTGCCCGCGATCCAGAAGGTCCTGGGAGAGTCCCAAGGGGCCGCCGATGAGAAAGGTGACGCACCTCCCTGTTCTGGCGGATAACCCATCCAGCCATGTTGCCAATTCTTCAGAATTGAATGGGTGACCGGTGGAGTGGAGCGGTACCAAGTAATCTCCGGGTGCCAGCTTTTGATCGATACTCCGGTTTTCAACGGCCAAGATCTCCTTGTCTGACCTGCCTTTTTTGATTCTGGCTGGTTTGACCTCGATCCATTCCATCCTTACATATCTTCGGAGGCGTTTTAGATAAAAGGATTCTCCTTCCTTGAGGAAAGGGGATCTTGTGCGGTCAACGACTATGGTCTTGAGCTTCAGCAATCCGGTATCTCGTATGAATATTCCTTAGAAAAAGACTTGGGGTTCTGGATAGAATGATCGATTATTTTGATGTGCGATGAGGCATGGACTATCCCCTCAAGACGATATCTATAGGGACCGGTAGTGGTGATCTGACCTTTGAGGGTTTGAAGGATTGTTCCTTCCAAGCGGGTTATAAATTCTGCCATAGGTTCTGGGGCGTACCCCCCGGGTGCACCCCGGGGCTTGTTCCCTCAAAGTTCAGATCACTGCGGGCTTCAGTGGAATTTCTTTTTCAGATATCGTCCCGAGGGGACAGCCCATGCCTCAAGTCATACTTGATACGACCCCATGAGTTCCTTGGCGAGGGCCTCTACCCCCAGTGAAATTTGCGCCTCAGCGACCCGGTAATGATAGGGAGACTTGCCAAACGGATCGATAATATCATCATCAACGAGTCCTCCTGATGCAAACCTGCCCAGGAAGTCCACCTTTGCTTTTGCCTCGGGCCACATTTCTTCGAGTATATCTGCATGCCACTTTTCCATGACCAGAATCCGGTTGGCCCAATCCACATCTTCCTTGGTAATTTGCCTCGCCTTGTGTTGTTCGCTGCGGATTCCCTTTTTTAGAAGATGATCCACCATTTTGGGATCGGGGGCGGCATCGGGGATGGCATTGATCCCGGCGGATGAGACGGAGATATTATAGATTTCATGTGAACGGAGTTTGTGTCTAAGCAGGTGTTCCGCCAAAAAACTTCTGCTGATATTTGCGGTACACACGAAGAGGATATTCATAGAGAATTTCTATTTCTTTTTCAGTTTCAGAATACCTGCAATTTCTTTGGTCATTTCCCGGATGAACTCCTGCATATCCTCTCCCTGAAGAGGTTTTCCTGGTTCCGGATATTTCGCAAGATCCTTCGGCTTGACCCATGTAGGCGCATTCTTGAGCTCTGGTCTGGGTTTGATATTGAATTCCGGTTCGAAGCTATCCTGGAAATACATCTCCTGGAAAGGCAAGAACTTGAGCATATGGGCGGTTGAGTCAAGAACCCCCACTTCTTCGGGGCTAATATATCCTTGCTCAAGGGCTTTTTTAAGCCCGGCCATAGACTCTCCACCTTGGGTACAAGCGATGTTCCCGTTCCTATTGGCTATGATCATGGCGTCCATGATCTCCTGCTCCGTGACTCGGACGACAAAAACCCTTCTCTCACCGGCGACTTGATTGTAGGTCCTGGCTACATGAATTACCCTGGGCATGGAAACGGGATTACCGATCATGGCCGCCTGGGCGGCGCTCTGTTTCACGGTTACCGGCTTGAACATCTCTATGCCGGCATCTTCTTCCAGATAATACCGATAGACCGGATCGGCATGCTCAGATTGGACCCCTATTATCTTTGGGAGCTCTGCTATAATGCCTTCCCTGTGAAATTTGAGAAATCCGCTCATTACGGCCGTAATGTTCCCCGCATTACCGATGGGCAGAACCACGGCCTTGTCCCCTACACTGTAGTCAAAATCCTGAGCGATTTCAAAGGAAAAGGACTCCTGGCCCAAAATGCGCCAACTGTTTTTGGAATTCAAGAGCGCCACATGATAATTGTCCGCGAGGGCTTCAACAACTTTCATGCAGTCATCAAAAACCCCTTGTATTTCCAGAACGTTGGCGCCGCTGCCCAGGGGCTGGGCCAATTGCTGTTCCGTGACTTTTCCACGAGGCAGGAGGACAGCTGATTTGAGGAAGTCTCCCATGTAAGAGGCATAGAGTGCTGCAGAGGCCGACGTATCCCCCGTGGACGCGCATATGGCCAGCATGCTTTCTATCTGATGAGTCTTGGTGAAATGGTTGATAAAGCTCAAGGCGCATGCCATTCCTCTGTCCTTGAAAGAGGCGCTGGGGTTCAGACCGTCATCCTTGAAGTAGAAGTCCAGTCCAACCATGTCTCTAAGCCGGTTATTGGCCTTCACCACCGGTGTTTGCCCCTCTCCCAGATAGATGATTTGCTCCAGAGGAATGACAGGAGCAATGAATTCATAGTATCTAAATATGCCCTTCAAAGGTTGGTGGTTCAGCATCCGGCGGTAGTCAAAGATTTTTCGCCACATGGCTCCGCCTTTGTCCTTAAGATACTCCGGATCTCTGTTATAAAGCAGAAGCACGCTCCCACAATCAGGGCAGGTGTATAACAGATGATCGATCCCAAATTCTGTTTTACAGCCGAGGCATTGGTAGAACATTTGACCCTTCGGCTCAGGGATCAAATAGGGTCTTATCTCTTCTGGAAATTGCTCGATTTTCATCATGGAATCCTATCAATCAGGTGTTCTCTTCCGAGGTTGTTGATCCTCCGAAGAGACCTAAGTCACTATGATTTATTACTTTATATCATTACATGATCTAAATGCAATCAAAAGGAGACGCTTTTCATAATCTGAGACAGCTCTGGAAGCATTTTTATCTCTTGAGAAGTACGCCGGGACATGTTAAATGATCGACTGAATCTATAGCCGTTTAAATACTCAAAACATTGTGAATCAGCTGAAGGAAGCTAGTGCCTTGTTTCACAGTTTCTTGGACTGATATCAGGAATTTTTGACAGAATATTCGATTATTTTGATGTGCAATAAGGCACGGACTATTCCCTCAAGACGATATCTATAGAGGCCAGTGGCGGTGATCTGAACTTTGAGGGTTTAAGAGGCCGTTTCTTCCAAGCGAGCTATAGATTCTGCCATAGGTTCTGGGGCGTACCCCCCGGGGTGCACCCCGGGGCTTGTTCCCTCAAAGTTTAGATCACTGTGGAATTCAGTGGAATTTCTTTCTGAGATATCGTCTTCAGGGAACAGTCCACGCCTCATCTTTTACTTGATCCGCAAATAAGTGATTCAGGGTACTAGAATGGTACTTCATTCGCAAGAAAATCCAGGATATAAATCATGCTTATTGATCAGGTCAAAGAAGTCTTAGAAATCGAGGCCCAGGCCATCATGGACCTGGTAGACCGTGTCGGGCCTGAATTTGAAAAGGCCGTTCAGATCATTCTGAAGGCCAAAGGAAGAGTTATCCTTACCGGGATGGGGAAATCCGGCCTGGTTGGAAGGAAGATATCGGCGACCCTAAACAGTACGGGAACGCCTTCTCTTTTTATGCATCCGGCCGAAGCCATCCACGGAGACCTGGGTATGGTAACAAAAAGTGACGTCATTCTGGCTATCTCAAACACCGGCCAAACTTCAGAGATCAACAATATCCTACCGATGGTCAGGGGAATGGGGGCCAAAATCATCGCATTCACAGGAAACCTTGATTCACCCATGGCCGCAGCGAGCGATGTGGTGATTGATGTAGGGGTGGAGAGGGAGGCTTGCCCTATGGGCTTGGCGCCCACCTCGAGTACGACCGCGGCCCTTGCCATGGGAGATGCCCTTGCCGTTGTCCTGATCAACGCAAGGCGTTTTGATAAAAAGGACTTCAGAAAACTGCATCCGGGTGGCGGGCTTGGTGAAAGGCTGGCGATCACTATAAGAGATGTGATGTTTACGGATGATCATATACCCAAGGTGGTCTTGGGATCCATGGTAGAGCAGGCCATCAAGGAGATAGACTCAAAAGGGCTCGGCGCGACCTTAGTGGTGGACGAAGAGGGGAGACTTTCGGGGATCGTCACGGATGGAGATCTGAGAAGGATTCTCACGAAGAAAAAGATGATTCACAAGTTGAAAGTGGAAGAGATCATGTCAACGGCGCCCAAGACCGTAGAGGAAGATCAGACAGCCGCAGAGGCCCTCGGTATAATGGAACTTTACGGTATCACCCATCTCGTTATCCTTGACAGGGAGAAGAAGGTCAGGGGGATGATTCATTTGCATGACCTGCTTGGAAGAGAGGAATTCAAACTAAATGGCGGTTCAACCTTCTCCACGAGGACTCATCGTCGAGCTGATAACGCCACTTAAAAAGAGCGGCGATATCGACAGTCGAGGGCTGGATAGACATCTTGACGGTGTACTGCCCCATGCCCAGGCGTTACTATTAGCCAGTCCCCATATTGGGGAAGGGGAGGGCCTGGATGCCGATCGGAGGGAAGAACTCATGGATAAATCCCTTGACTTGGTTGAGGGCCGGATCCCTCTCCTGATCTGGATCACACAGGATACTGAAGAAAAAACAAAAGAAACTCACCTTCTTCTGAAGAAGAGGCTGGCAAGGCGAAAGTACACCGGTCGGATTATCTGGGTTGACACACCCCTTTATTACCATAGTAACCGCGGATTACCCCTTTATTACCAACACATACCCACAACTGACAAAGACTCGTTTCTTCTCTACAACGATCCCGAACTGATCAAACAGATTGCTCGTCCTTTGAAGAGATTAAATATACGAACAAACATCCTCAAAGAGCTGTCCGGAATTCGAAGTATCCAGGGAATGGTCTTTCTCGGATCACTTGATAGGGCCCGGAACTACCAGAAGGCCGTGAGGGCAAGAGGCGATTTCAGGATATACGACGGAGATGAGGCCCACTTCCTGACATATCCTAGTTTGAGTGGTGTGGTTTCCATGGGGGCCAATCTGGCGCCAAGGGCATGGCAGAAGGTTACGTCTGCTTCACTCAGTCTGGACGGCCTGCAACAGTCCTATCCCGATCACCTACAGCAGATCTGGGAGTTGGGGCGTTATCTACAGGACCTCAGGGAAATCTACCGGGAATCTCCTGTCCCACTTATGAAGCAAGTGTTGTCGGATAGGGGTGTCATTGAAGAGCCTGCAGGCCTTGTTGAGGAGAAGAAGAGGGGGGAGGAGACCGATAAATTGAAGGCTCTAATGGCCCAACAAGGGGATTATTTATGAGTGCCGCAGCAATCGTCACCACAGTATGAGATTTCTGCCAGAGCCTTTATCACTTCCCTTTGGTCTGTTGGGATGATTTCCATTACTCGGAATTTCAGATAAAGGACATTCACATCCTCAGGTATTTTGATGGGGGGTGGGATCAGATGCTGGAAGACCTGCGGAATCTGTTCTACGTTTATCTGTAGTCGCACTTCGTCCTCTACGGTTTTGTCTGCTATGAGAAATTCGATAGGTGTGAGACCTTTGGCACCAAGACCGTAGATAAATTTAAGTAGGGAAGGCTGGGGTGTCAAGTCCATAGATTCCGGAGTTGTTCCGGCCTCGAAGGAAAGGGCAACTTTTTTGAGGTGTCCTATCTTTTCCATAATACAGTCAATCCTTTGTTCAACATATCATGGCTTCGCCATTGGAGCAAAAGGATAATCCATATCTGAGGTTAAGCACTTATTCGGAAAACAGTTCAGATGGATCGGGAAGCTGAGGCCCTGAGATTGCTCGAAGATTGAGAAGAGAAATATAATGAGTATAGAAAGGAATGAAAAAAGACGCCATGGATAAACTAGATGAACTGTGTGTGAACACGATACGAATGCTCTCCGTAGACTGTGTTGAAAACGCGAACTCAGGACACCCGGGAATGCCCATGGGTGCCGCAACAATGGCCTATGTGTTGTGGACCCGATTCTTGAAGCACAATCCTGCAAATCCTCAATGGTCTGACAGAGATCGATTTATCCTCTCTGCAGGCCACGGATCCATGCTCCTCTACAGCCTATTGCATTTGTCGGGATATGACCTGTCTCTGGAAGAGCTGAAAAACTTCAGGCAGTGGGGCAGCAAGACCCCAGGCCATCCTGAGTTCTATGTCACGGACGGGGTAGAAACGACCACAGGCCCTCTAGGCCAGGGTTTTGCAAATGGTGTGGGTATGGCCATTGCCGAGCGATATCTCGGAGCCCATTTTAACCGTCCCGGTCACGAGATCGTCAACCACTTCATTTACGGTATTGTGAGTGACGGGGATCTGATGGAAGGCGTCTCCCATGAGGCTGCGTCTCTGGCCGGCCACCTGCAGTTGGGCAATATCATCTATTTGTACGACGACAATCAAATCACGATAGACGGAAGTACGGACTTGTCCTTTACCGAAGATCGAATCGAGCGTTTTAAGGCCTACGGCTGGCATGTTCAGAGCGTAGAGGACGGAAACGATGTGGAGGGCATTGAAGCAGCTATTCGGGCGGCCCAGACAGAAAAAGTCCGACCTTCCCTGGTCTCCGTCCGGACCCACATCGGCTATGGCAGTCCTCAAAAGCAGGATACATCCTCAGCGCATGGAGAGCCGTTAGGGGCCGAAGAGATCAAGCTGACCAAGGAGAATCTTGGTTGGCCCGTTGATCCCGCCTTTTTAATCCCCGGCAATGCGCGGAATCATTTCCGTCAGGCCCTTGATAAGGGTAGGACCTTAGAGAAGGAATGGACGGATCGGTTTGAAGCCTATGAGAAGAGCCATCCGGAATTGGCCCTTCAGTGGAAGCAATGGATAAAGGGTGAGTTGCCCGAAGGTTGGGACAAGAGACTTCCTTCATTCCCTGCGGATGCCAAAGGCCCGGCCACGCGCGGGGTATCCGGAACCGTTTTAAACGCAGTGGCCCCGATACTCCCCAACCTGATCGGCGGTTCCGCTGATCTCGCCCCCTCCAACAAGACCTTTATCAAAGGAGAAGAGGTATTTCAAGGCGGCCGTTTCCGCGGACGCAACTTTCATTTTGGAGTGCGGGAGCACGGGATGGGGTCCATCATGAACGGCATGGCCCTGCACGGGGGGCTGATCCCTTACGGCGGGACTTTCCTGGTCTTTGCAGACTATATGCGGCCTGCCATCCGTCTTGCAGCCATGATGGGAATGAAAGTCATCTACGTTTTTACACACGACAGCATCGGCTTAGGAGAGGACGGCCCGACCCATCAACCTGTTGAACACTTGGCTGCCCTCAGGGCCATCCCCGATCTGACAGTCCTTCGGCCGTGCGACGCCAATGAGACTGTGGAAGCCTGGCGTTTCGCCCTTGAACAGAAAGACGGTCCTGTTGTACTCGCCTTGACGAGACAGAGTATTCCAGTGCTGGATCGGGAGGCGTCTGCCTCAGCAGACGGCCTCCATTACGGCGGGTATGTGCTCAGGGACCCTACAGAAGGTGGAGATCCGGACGTGATCCTGATAGGAACCGGGTCCGAGGTCCATATCGCCATGGAGGCAGCCGATACTCTTCATGAAAAAGGGATCAATGTTCGGGTGGTGAGTATGCCTTCCTGGGAGTTGTTTGATAAGCAGTCTAAGGCGTATCAGAACCGAGTTTTGCCTGCGGCGGTAAAGGCCCGGGTGGCCGTTGAGGCTGGGATCACTCAGGGATGGCATCGTTACCTTGGAGAGAAGGGCGAGTTTGTGGGCATAGACCATTTTGGAGCATCAGCACCCTATAAGACCTTGTATGAGAAATTCGGAATTACCGCTGATCGGGTCGTTAAAAAGGCATTAGGGTTGTTGGAGTAGATTTGGCTTAAAACAACGAATTTTTATGATGAGTTATGCGGCATGGGCTGTTCCCTCAAAGCGATATCTATAGGGTTCAGTGGTAGTGATCTGATCTTTGAGGGTTTGACGGACCGTTTCTTCCATGCGAAGTACACATTCTGCCGTGGGTTTTTTGGCATAAACCCTCAAAGATCAGATCACAATGGAATTCAGTGGAATTTCTTTTTGAGATATCGCCTTGAGGGAACAGACCATGCCGCATTTTATAATTGAGCCATGAATATTCTGTGATACACTAGTGTCATGTCCCAGAATTAACTTGAATAATAAGCACCTGCTGCACAGATTCAAAGGGGGCATGGGGGTCTCTTTTCAGTTCCACCACCC
>CAZFMX010000074.1:0-16219 GCA_964520425.1 uncultured Desulfobacteraceae bacterium | reverse complement strand
GGGATGTAACCGCGACCTTGAGGGACCTGGCTGAATCCACCATGCGTCTGGTTGTAGGGGACAGAAGCATTACTGAAGTTATTAATAAACGAGGAGAAATCGCCAATCGGGCCAAGGAGCTATTACAGAAAGAGCTGGATGAAACCGAGACGGGCATTAATGTAACCACCGTCGAGTTGCAGAAGACCAATGTGCCTGAGCCGGTCCAGCCTTCCTGGAATGAAGTGAACCAGGCAGAACAAGAAAAAGAGAAAATGATTGAACAGGCCAATGCACAATACAACTCCCGCATTCCACAGGCCAGAGGCCAGGCTGAGAAGACTATCAAGGAAGCCGAAGGATATGCCCTGGATCGTGTCAATCGCGCCCAGGGGGATGCGGCCAGGTTTCTCGCCCTCTATGAAGAATATTCCAAGGCAAAAGATGTGACAAAAAGACGACTTTACCTTGAGGCCCTTCATGATATCTTCCCGAAATTGGGGGACAAATACATTGTGGATGCCGAGCAGAAAAACTTTCTGCCGTTGCTCAATCTCGGTCAAGCCATGGGAGGAAAAAAGTGAAACTGAAGATAATCATCATACTGATTGCCGCTATTCTGGTCACCATGTATTTCTGTCTCTATACGGTGGATGAAAGAGAGCAGGTGGTCATTACCCAGTTCGGAAGGCCCATCGGTGGACCCATCAAGAGCCCTGGTATAGAGTTCAAATTTCCATGGTGGAAAGTCAACAGTTTTCCCAAGAACCTCCTGGAATGGGATGGAGATCCAGACCAAATTCAGACAAAGGACAAGAGATTTATCTGGGTGGATACCTTTTCCAGATGGAAGATTGTGAACCCTCTCAAGTATTTTCAGACCGTGAAATATGAGGTTCAAGCCCAGGCCATTCTGGACGGTATCCTGAACTCCACGATTCGAAACGCCATTACCTCAAATCCCCTGATCGAGACAGTCCGAAACACAAACCGGGAGCTGGATACCTCGGAGGCCGGACTGGAAGACGTGAAAGAGAAGAGCGATCTGAACATTACCATAGGGCGTCAACATATAGCCAAAAACATCCTTGACGAGGCCCAGCCCAAGCTGGACAAATTCGGCATTGAACTGGTGGATGTTAAGATCAAGAGGCTGAATTATGAAGCGGACGTGCAAAGATCGGTATACGAAAGGATGATTGCCGAAAGAAAGAAGATCGCTGAAAAATACCGCTCTGAAGGAAAGGGGGAGGCCAGAATAATTGAAGGGGATATGGAAAAGGAGATGAAGAAAATCACTTCGGAGGCCTACAAGACGGCTCAGGAAATCAAGGGAAAGGCGGACGCAAAGGCGACCCAGATATATGCTGAGGCATTTGGAAAAGACCCGGAGTTCTATTCATTCATCCAGACCCTGGAAATCTACAAAAAAACCATGGATAAGGATAGCTCCCTGATCCTGTCTACCGATTCCGAATTTCTGAAGTATTTCAAGGGGTATAAAGGAAAGGAGTAGGGATATGAAACTGAAGCGGGAATCCGGATATTTTGAGCACTTATGGATTCTCGCTTTTGAGGGAGTGACGATTTTTGACCTTCTATGAGGTTATCAGCTGTGACTTTTCACCCGTTATCTGCAAATCCACAATCTTAAGTTGTACCTTTTCATAACCCCGCCACTCGTTGATCTCAGGTGTAAAGACCATATCAATAGCCGCTCCTTGAAGAGGATGCCAATTGGAGAACCCAAAACCAATGGCCTCCATGACACACTCCCCCTGCCCGACCTGGAGTTTTAGGTGTCTTTCTCCCACAACCCTGGAATGGATGACATCCAGACTTTGAGAATGAAATACGGGCTCCGGGTTTCCGGATCCGAATGGAGCCAGAATTTGGATGTCCCTGATTGTTTTTTGATTCAATTCGGAAATCGGAATGCTCCCGTCAATATCAATTCTGGGGATCAGATCATCCTTGCTCAACACCTCCTGGGCAAGATCTTCAAGTTCGTCGCTCAAGGCCTGGATATGAGAAACCCTCAGAGTAAAACCGGCCGCGTGGTAGTGCCCGCCGAATTTCTCAAAAAGGTGTGAAAGTCTCTCTAAGGCCTGGTGAAGATTGAAGCCATCTATACTCCTGCCTGAACCGACAGCCATTCCGTTCCGGACATCCAACAACAGGGTGGGCCGATGGTATTTACCCACTAATCTAGATGCCACAATCCCCAGAACACCTCGATGCCAATTGTTACCTGAAAGGACCAAGGTCCTTCGCTCTTCCAAATCCTCCGTGGAAATGATCTTCTCCTCAACTTGGTCAAGGATCGCTTGTTCGATATCTTGACGCTCGCTGTTTAAGCTATTGAGTTGATGGGCCAGATGCCGGGCAAGGGTCTGATCCCCTGTGGTTAAGAGCTGTATGCCTATTTCCGCACTCCTCAACCGTCCCGGGGCATTCAGACGCGGAGCCAATTTAAAGGCCAGATCATAGGGCGTGATCCCGGAGAGATTTAGGGTGGCGACCTCTTTCATGGCCTCTATGCCGGGCCAAGATGGGCTTTTCATCCTCTCGATTCCCCTTTTCACCAATATCCTGTTTTGGTCAAGGAGAGGGACCATGTCCGCCACGGTACCCAGGGCTACCAGGTCGAGGTAGTCTTTAAGATCCGGCTCTTCCCTGTCTTCGAACCACCCCTTATCCCGCAGAGCGGCCCTGACGGCGATGACCAGGAAAAAGGCTACGCCCACTCCCGCGAAGCTTTTGAAGCAAAACGAGGAATCCAAGCGATGCGGATTGAGTACCGGACACGTAGGTACAAAATCCTCTGGAATCTGGTGGTGATCCGTGACCACAACCCCTACGCCGCTTTTCCTGGCCAGATTGATTTCTTTTTGATTGGACGTGCCGCAATCCACGGTGATTATTAATCCCGTCCCATCTTCGATGATCCTCCTAACGGCCTCGGTATTTAAGCCGTAACCCTCTGTAAACCTGTTAGGGACATAGAAAGACGCAGATATTCCAATGCTTGAGAAGAAGTTCAGTAACAGGGCCGTGGCAGTAATCCCGTCCGCGTCATAATCGCCATAGATCGTAATCTTCTCTTGTCTCTCAATGGCCGCCAAAATCCTTTCAACAGCCACGTCCATGTCCTGTAGAAGCATAGGATCCAATAGTTGGGAGAGTTTAGGGGCCAAAAAGGAAGCGGCGGAGAAGGAATCTGTGATTCCACGATTTATGAGCAGTTGGGCCTGTAAAGGGGTGATATTTGATTCATCGGCGAGTCTTGCGATATAAGGGGAAGGAGAGCTTAGTTTCCAGATTGTCATCATCAAATGTTTATTATTAAATTCATATACATATAAATGTTTATTAAAGTTATGTATTCATACACCCATACTCGATTTGGCTTTCAAGAACGAAGCCTGATCACCCATTTCATTCATATGATTGGTCTGATTCGGAAATAATCGCTTCCGCCTTCAGAATGTCTGCCGGTGTGTCGATTTCAACAGAATCGAATGCCGTCTCCACCACTTTGATCTTGAAACCACACTCAAGGGCTCTCAACTGTTCAAGCTTCTCTGAGGACTCCAGTTTTCCGATAGGGAGCGTACCGAACTCCAACAAGAAATCATTTCGGTAGGCATAAAACCCGAGATGCTTGTAATAGGTCACCTTGGACTTGGGATCCCGAATGAATGGGATGGGAGAGCGTGAAAAGTAGAGAGCAAACCCCTCGCTGTCTGTCACCACTTTAACATGGTTGGGGTTGTCGATCTCTGTTCCATCCCTAATCCTGTACTTCAGCGTACTCATGGGGATCATAGGGTCTTCTCTCATAGGAGTTATCAGGGTTGAGATTGCAGAAGGATGAAAAAGGGGCTGATCCCCCTGAATATTGACGATCAGATCATCTTTCTTCAAATTCATCTTTTGACTGGCTTCGGCTATACGATCTGTCCCTGTGCGGTGTCTTTTCTCAGTCATAATGGCCTTCCCGCCCAATTCTTCGACACACTGGAAAATCCTCTCGTCATCGGTGACTACAAAGACCTCAGACACCTCAGGGCAGGACATGGCACGCCGGCATACATGCCCAATCATGGGCATCCCAGCAATAGGTGCCATGGGTTTGCCGGGAAAGCGGCTTGAATCATATCTCGATGGTATAAAGGCAATGATTCTCATGGGAGATCGAGTTTCGCTCCATTATTTTATCATTCCAAACACAAGGCTTGAACTCACGTTTTACAAAAGTCCATACATTATTATGGGTTGCATATATTCGGGGATCTAGTATCGTCTCCCGAAATACTTTCCATAATTTTAGTCTGTTCTATGATAGGGGGTATGGGGTCTCTTTTCAGTTTCACCACCATCTATCCAGAGGTCGTGGAACGGCACCATAATTTTGCATATTATAAAGCAGCCCCACGAACAATGTACCCACAGCGACGGGCATTCCTTGTGCCTGTCCACAGAACGTTGTCCTCTTTGGGGGCGGTAACAGGCTTGGACGTCTTTTGGGTGATGGAACTGAAAAGAGACCCCCATGCCCCCTTTGAATCTGTGCAGCGAATACTTATTATTCAAGTTAATTCTGAGACACGACACTAGATCATGGTTCTGAATAGGTAGCGCATGCGCTGTCCGACTCCCACGCAGTCACCCTGCTTACTCTTACATTTTCATTATTCAGCTCTTCGCCAATGGATTTGAAGATATAGCGTGCAATATTTTCAGAGGATGGATTTATGTCCCTAAACGCCTCCAGGTCGTTCAAAAATCTGTGGTCCATCTCTTCAAGAACCTGCACCGTTTGTTTCTTGACTAAAGCGAAATCAATGAGCAATCCATCTTTCCCCAGTCGATCCCCTGTCACATACACTTCCACCTTCCAGTTGTGTCCGTGCAACTCTTCACATTTCCCGACAAATTCCCTCAATTGATGGGCTGCCGAGAACTGGGAGATTATCTTCAACTCATACATGGATGTCGTTCCTCGTGATCCTTTTATCTCCCTACCCGTCGATCGCCTTCCCAAATGAATCAGACAATACCGATCAGACACGATCTTTGAGAGATCAATATTCAGTGTCCAGAAAGAAGAGCTTAGCTTCTATTCCTGCTTCAGCTCATTCTCTCCCCTTCCACACTCGGTACATTTCCCGTCAAGTATAATGCCAGTGCAGGTGCCATCAGGACAAAGGACTCTGTTTTCAAAATCGATTTCATCATCCTGGCTTATAGAGTCTTCAGAATCACTCTCAACAAGATGGGCACCACAATTCAAGCAGTAAATACTCTCCAAAGGGATAAGGGTTTCACAGTGTGGGCAATCCCTGCCGGGTAATTTTTCATGACAATTTGGGCATTCCATAGCGTTGGTCAACTCTTCTTAGAGGTTATGATCTGAACCGAGCCAATCTCTTGTTTGACCCTTGTACTCTTGCATTTCGGGCACCTGATCTTGGTCTTCTCGTGCTCTGAAACCGATAGCAGAAGCGTAAAGCTCTTGCCGCATTTTTCGCACTTAAATTCATAGCTGGGCATTGGAACTTTCCTGGTGAAAGAATTCTATATTGCGGCCAATATGTTATTTTTTCTTCTTATTGTCAATCATTGGGTCCAAAATAGTCTGATTCCATTTAGCCACACAGCCAGCGTCTTGTATCTTATATCCACGGCTTAACTACGAAATGAGGCATGGGCTGTTCCCGAAAGACGATATCTCAAAAAGAGGTTCCACTGAATCCCGCCGTGATCTGACTTTTGAGGGTTTACGCCCAAAAAGCTATTGTAGAAGGTCAGATCACCGCCACTGTACTCTATAGATATCGTCTTGAGGGAATAGTCCAAGCCTCAATAAAGACCGAAACATTCGGGAATTTACTTAGAAAACGAGTATTTGTGTCAAAGATTATGATACGAAACCCTAGTTTTCAGATTGAGCCGAAGAAACATCCTTCTTCAGCATGATCACTGTGGCAAATCTTCCCGTCTCCCTCTCACCCCGATAAGAGTAGAACATTTCACTCGTGCAACGCGTGCAGATACCGGCCACTTCTATGTGTTTGTTTTTAAGACCTGCCTCCAGAAGCTGATACCGGCTGATCTCCCACAGATTAAAATAGGCCTTACGAATCATAAAACGCCTGAAGGCTTCTGGGAAGATCTCCTCATAATCAACAAATTCAGAACAACAGGGTCCGAGGGAAGGACCTATAGCCGCCGCCAAGTCTGCGGCCAAGCAGCCGAACTCTGATCCCATTTTCTCTACCACAGACTTCAGGATATTGATGACATTTCCCCTCCAACCACAATGGACATTTGCCACAACACCTTTTGTGGGATCAAAAAGGAGGACGCCCTGACAGTCCGCCTGCTTAACCATAAGGGCCAGTTGAGGAATGTCCGTGATCATCGCATCCGCACTTTCCGGTCCTCTAAACCCATCAAAATCGTTTTGATGCAACACCAGGATCTCTTTCCCATGCACCTGATTCGTAAAGACCAGGTCCTTTGCGCCTATGGCGTCCCTAATAATTTCCAGATTATTGCTGACCAATTCAGGGTGATCATCCGTATCGTAACTGACATTCAAGGTGTCATAGGGCGATTTACTCACTCCCCCCAATCTAGTAAAAACCGCGTGGACCAACCGATCGTGATTCACGAGTCGTGGAAACTGTAGACACCGAACTCTTTTCATCCGTCCTGGTTTGATTCCTTCGTTATATTGATCGGTTTGTTGACTCATGAATCCTTGTTCGAAACTCATCAGAAAAGAGATCTCACTGCTTTGTGGAAATGGCGAGTATTATATGAAAAAAATTAGCTTTCACTTTAACTATTCAAGTTAGTTATTTCATTTTACGCTATTTTAAGCTCATATCCACCCAAAGACACTTGGTGTGGATAAGGCCTAAGGACCAGTCGTCCATATGAATCCATTATATAAGCTTAGCCCTTTACGTTAATTGGATGTGCCCTACCCTGTGGGGCAGTCGGGGCCAACATTCAGTGAGGAAGAGAAAGGATTGATGCGAGATATTCTGGGAGATTCTTGAGGAGAAAAAAACCTTGGCCGTGCATCCCAGGTTGAATCACGAAGAGAAAGCACGCATCACATAGAGGGCAGAAGTAGATTGGCTCACGACACAGACTGCCTTACTTACCGCTGCTTCCTCCCGGACCTGACGGGGTTCATAAGCGTCTGTCACGCAAGGTCCACCCCTTCTCCCGAAGAGAATAAAGCACAATCCCTGGCACGGCTTTAACAAAGGGCTTTCGACCCCGCATGAGCGGATTTCGGGTTACAGGGCACCGCTAGCTCCCCATCTAGCACGACCAAGGCCCGATTTGAGCACTATATCACGTCGACTCTTTCCTTAAGCTCTTTCCCGACCTTAAAGAATGGGAGTTTCTTCTCGGCGACGTGAATGATTTCGCCAGTTTTGGGGTTTCGCCCCTCATAACCTTCATAATTTTTTATCTTGAAGCTTCCAAAGCCTCTTATCTCAACCCTTTCACCTCGAATGAGGGCATCCTCCATGTCACCGAAAACCGTAGTAACGACTTCTTCGGCCTTTTTCAGTGTCAAGTCTTCTGCTTTGGCAAGTGCTTCTATGAGTTGGGATTTATTCATGGCCTCCACTCTCTAAAAGGTTAGTGTTGATGGGCTTCATTTTACAGAAATTCGTTTTATTAATCAACTTTTCAACTGAGTGACGTAGCCACCCAATATCTTAGTTAATTAGAGGCCTTATAAATAATGGATCAATGGTTTTAAGTCAAGCGTAATTTGAGTGCTGCATTGAAAAAAGTGAACCCCTTTCCAGGGTCTATCAGGACTCAAAATCATGCTATGGGTATCCTGAGTTTATTCTAGCTTTACGGAGAGGCCAGAGACCTTCTTGAATGAGACTCCTTCCGAAGAATGGGAGGAAGGTGACCATCACATTTCTAACCGGAATGCCCGAACCTTTCAGCACCATCATAAGAAAATGGTTGCATGGCTTAGATAAAGCGAAACGCTAAAGGTCTTGATATTTGTAGTTCCTTGATATAGAAACTCGTAAGGTTTGGGAGATTTAGTCATTTTATGAAGGGAATCATCACAATAGACGGCCCGGTGGCATCTGGCAAGAGTACCCTCGCCCGCCTGTTAGCCAGAAGATTGAATCTTCTTTACCTGGACACCGGGGCGATGTATCGTGCTGCCGCCCTTCAAGCCCATAGACGTGGGGTAAGTCTAATGGAGATAGCGACTTTGTGGGAGCTTTGCAGAAACCTTGATCTGGACTTTAGATCGGATGGGGAGAATATCAGACTGTACATGGGTAAAGAAGATATATCATTGGCCATCAGAACACCCGAAATGGACATGCTATCTTCTGAAATCTCGGCCGTTAAGGAGGTCAGAGAAGCTATGACAGATCTTCAACGGAAGATCGGCCGAGCAGGGAATCTGGTGGCTGAAGGTCGGGACATGGGGACAGTTGTGTTCCCGAACGCGGAATACAAGTTCTTTCTCACGGCACCCATTGGGGTAAGAGCAGAAAGAAGATATCTCGAGAGGGTAAATAGGGGGGAAACTGTATCCCTGGATGAGGTAGAAAAAGGCCTCAAGCAAAGAGACTATCAGGACGAGACGCGCGCCATAGCCCCGCTGCGACTAGCCAAAGATGCAAAAATAATTGATACCACCGCGTTGAAGCCCGATCAAGTGCTTGAAAAGATTCTGGAAGAGGTGTCCCCCGGGAGAACATATTAATGGTTATCTGTCTCAATAGAGGCAATTCTTAGAAAAGGGATTTATTTGTCTGTAAATAGTTGAGGTTTATTTTTTTATCTGGTAAATAGGACTTTTTTAGCAATTTACTATTCAGACTAAGTACTTAGGGGGTAATTGGTTTAATGGATAAACTAACTATAGAAACAGGAGAAAATCCTATCAACGAGTTTGAATCCGTCCATGAACACACTAAAATCGAACAAGACTCTTCCGATTTAGAAAAGGTTGTTGTTGAGAAAGATTCGAAAGCTGATAAGGAAGAAACCTTTCTTGAAATGTATGAAGAAAGCCTGAAGACCATGCAGGAAGGAGAACTCGTTCAGGGGGAAATTGTCCAGATTGAGAAAGAGTTTGTTCTAGTGGATATCGGATACAAATCAGAGGGACAGATCCCTGTGGAGGAGTTTATCGACTCCCAAGGAAACTTGACAGCCAAAGTGGGTGACAAACTGGATGTGCTATTGGAGAAAAGGGAAGATGACCGTGGGAAAATCCTCCTCTCAAGAGATAAAGCGACCAAGATCAAGATATGGGATGATATCAAAAGAATCTATGAAGAAGATGGGAGTATCAAAGGCAAGATAGTCTCCCGTATTAAAGGGGGCATGACCGTTGACATAGGTTTGCAGGCTTTTCTCCCCGGCTCGCAGATCGACCTCAAGCCCATAAAAGACTTCGATACGCTAATCGGGACAAAACACGATTTTAAGATCCTGAAATACAACAAACGCCGAGGGAATATCGTGCTATCCCGAAGAGCCATTCTTGAAGCGGAACGCACGCTCCTTAAAGATGAGACTCTTAAGAATTTGGAGGACGGGGCAGTCGTGGAAGGCGTAGTGAAAAATATTACAGACTATGGTCTATTCATCGACCTGGGTGGTATTGACGGTCTTCTACACGTTACAGATATCTCTTGGGGTCGTGAAGGACACCCGTCGGAAAGGCATCAGGTAGGGGACAAGATTACGGCCAAAGTCCTGAAATTTGACAGGGAGACAGAGAGGGTATCCTTGGGGCTCAAGCAGTTGACTGAGGATCCCTGGTCCAAGGTCCATGAAAAATACCCAATCGGGGCTAAGATCCAAGGCAAAGTGGTTAGCTTAGCTGATTATGGGGCCTTTGTGGAAATTGAGGAAGGTGTTGAGGGATTGATTCATGTTTCAGAAATGTCTTGGACTCGAAAGATTAGGCACCCCTCCCAAGCAGTAAAACGGGGTGATACAGTGGATGTAATGGTCTTGAACATTGATCCATCCAACAAACGGATTTCTTTGGGACTTAAACAAGTCATCCCCAATCCTTGGGATATTATTGGGGAAAGATACCCGGTTGGGACCACCATAGAGGGGAAAATTAAAAATATTACTGATTTTGGGATCTTCATTGGAATTGATGAAGGGATAGATGGCCTTGTACATATCTCGGATCTTTCTTGGACAAAGAGGATTAGAAAGCCCTCTGACATATACAAGAAAGGACAAGAGGTTCAAGCCGTAGTCCTCAATATTGACAAAGAACGAGAGCGTTTTTCCTTAGGAATCAAACAATTAACCCCAGATCCATGGGTGCTGGTCCCGGAAAAATACAAACCTGGCACCAGGATCACTGGTACCGTAACAAACATAACCGACTTTGGCGTCTTTGTGGAGCTGGAGGAGGGAATTGAGGGGCTTGTTCATGTCTCCGAGCTATTGAAAGAGGAGAGCAGCAACCCATTAGGTCGGTATAAGGTGGATGACGTCATCCAGGCCAAAGTGATCAATGTTTCGCGCAAAGACAAGAAAATCGGGCTTTCGGTTAGAAGGCTGGATGAAAGTGACGATAAGGATGTCTACAAGAGCTATATTGACAATAAGCAAGAGGCTACTTCAAACCTAGGAGACCTGCTAAAGGAGGGAATGTTCAATCTTCAGCTTCAGAATACTGAAGAGGCCCTGGAGAAACAGGAGAAGGAGGAGGATTCAGCTACCGAGGAATCTTCTACAGAAAGGAGTGACGATCACTAGACTTCGTCCCACACACCTCCGAATAAACACTCATACACAACCTTCTTTGTGGATCATTCTGAGATTTGATCTCCTACCAGAGACATAGTTTCTAAAGAAAACTACTCACATCCCCTTTTCCCGCCCGAATGATCTCCGGTACATCACCGATCAAGGAGATTACACTGGAAGGATTCGGGTATAACCCACCTCCGTCAATCACGATATCCAAGTTGGGCGAAAATGACTCTTTGATCTCATATGGATCGTCCAATCCAGCACTGGTGCTTATGATGGGGCGGCCTAAGGTCGTCACAATGGCCAAACAGATCTTGTTGTTCGGAACACGTATACCGACTGTCTTTCTCTTGGTCAGCATGACCTTCGGTACCATCTTTGTCCCTTCCAAAATAAAAGTGTAAGGACCGGGAAGCAGTCTCTTCATGGTCTTGTAAGCGTAATTGCTCATTTGCGCATAGCGGCTTATCTCTTTGAGACTATCGCAGATAAAAGAGAAGGGCTTACTCAAGGGACGGTTCTTCAGCTTATAGATACGCTGTATCCCCTTTTTGTTGAACAGGTCACACCCTATCCCATAGAAGGTATCCGTGGGATAGGCGATCAGTCCACCGTTGTCCAATACTTCGCAGACCCTATTGATGAGACGTTGTTGAGGATTCTCAGAATTTATAGAGACGATCATGGTCAACAAGTTATCTGATAAACTGTCGTCTTGTCAATCGCATTGGTGGTGTCCGATATTTCCCTGTAATCTACGTCTTGTAGTATTAGAAAAAGAGTGTTAAAATAATAGGTTATGAAATCACATCGCGGTTTTTCGTATAATCTCTCCCTGCTGGAGGCGACCTAGAATGGATTCAGGCACGATGTTCACTCTATTCTTCTTGTTGTTTGGGCTTATCGTGGGAAGTTTTCTTAACGTATGCATCCATCGAATCCCCCTGAAAATCTCCCTTGTTCGTCCCTCCTCCGCTTGTCCGCAATGCAATGAGAAAATTAGGTTTTATGACAACATCCCTCTAATCAGTTATGTTATCCTCAGGGGCAAATGCAGGTTCTGCAAAAAACCGATATCCATCCGCTATCCCATTGTGGAACTCCTCAGCGGATTTTTGAGTATGTCTTTATTTTTCAAATACGGCCTAACCCCTCATTTTTTTCTCTTCTACTTCTTCTCAGCCTCTCTTATCATCGTCACCTTTGTTGACCTCCAACACAAAATCATCCCTGACGTCATCTCTTTACCCGGTATCTTGACGGGGTTGGTCGCAGTCTCTCTCTTCAAGCTGAACGGTCTTTCTTGGAAGGATTCACTGATCGGCATGATTATAGGAGGAGGGCTGCTATATCTCATCAGTGTAGGTTATGAGTGGCTTAGAAAAAAGGAAGGAATGGGAATGGGAGATGTCAAACTGCTGGCCATGATCGGCGCATGGATGGGTTACATGGCGTTGCCTTATATCATTCTCATCTCTTCCCTGACAGGAATCATCATCGGTGGTGGCTCCCTCCTTCTAACTAAAAGGGATCTTGGACAAAGAATCCCTTTTGGGCCTTTTCTCGTGCTTGGGACGCTGATGACCCTTTTCTTTCAAGTAGAGCTAAAAACCTTATGGTTTTCATATTTAAATCTAATAGGTCGTTAGAAGACAGAAAAGGAGGCTCCCGAGGCCAAACTTGGTCCGCTATCCTCATCGTTGGAGGAATTGAATATTGAAATGATAGGTCCTGAAAATGGAGTAATGGATCGTTGATTGTTTATCATTTGAAAACAGAACGATTAGTTGAAACAATCCTTTTAAAGATCAGTATTCCGATTTTTCATCATTCTGTCATTCCATAGGCGGGTGCGGGCTTATGGCCTCGATGAAGCGCCTCAGTTTTAACAAGCAATAGAATTTCCGAGATGCTATTATTGTGAAGGTTCCGTTTTACAGTCTAAGAACAGGAATATTCTCCTATTTGACATTCCTGATTGCCTCCGCCATGCTCCTGATCAATGTGGTTATGGTGGAATTCGCAAAAAGGGATCTCGTCCAGGCCAAAGTGAACTCGGCCCAGCAACTGATTCGTGCCTTAGAGCAAAATCTTGTCCAACTGAGTAATTTCAGACAAAGGGATTTGGCAAACCTTGTCTCAGAGATCCAATATGAAAAGAGCCTTGCCAGGCTACTTGATGAGGGGAATTTCTCAGGAGCCGTTATCGTAGGTTCAAGAGGAGAACCTCTTGTTACCGCCGGCTCCATCACAAAGGCGAACACTCTTGATTCATTCCTTGCCAAAAGGGCTATGGAAACAAGGATGGGGTCGATCAATTATAGTGGAAGCACATGGGGAGTCATCTGGCTGTCCAATAAGGATTTTAGAATATCAGAGCCTGTTTTACTTGAAGGCCGCTCTTTGGGGGGAATCACCATCACTGGTTCACTCACATCCATTTACCAAGCCCTCAGAAAATCTGAAAAGGTTATTCTCTTCTACATTATCTTGGATACGATGTTCATTGTTCTTGTCGGCATATATCTTCTGTCTCGAATCGTTGTGAAACCAATCCACAATCTTCTCCATATGACAGACGCATACCAGGGAGGAGAAATCGCCCTGCTCTTTGATGAGACTTCTAAAAATGAGATCGCGAGACTCTCTCGTTCTCTGAGTAATATGCTTAAGCGTCTCGATGATAACAAGAGAGACATGAGGACCCATATTTCCTCCCTGGAAGAGGCAAACAAAGAACTCAAGCAGACACAGAACGAATTAGTGAAATCTGAAAAGCTTGCTTCTGTAGGCCGCCTGGCAGCTGGTGTAGCCCACGAAATCGGTAATCCTATAGGCATCATCTTCGGCTATTTGGAGCTAATCAGAAAAGGGGATATATCCGAAGAAGAAAGAGAGGATTTCTTGGATCGAATCCAATCGCAGATAACCAGGATTGATCGAATAATCAGCGAACTGCTCGGCTTCTCCCGTCCATCCAGCGCAGAAGTCCAAGATATCCATGTCCATGATGTGATACGCGACACAACTAACATGCTGAAGCCCCAGCCCATCTTTAATGAAATTCAAATCGGCTTAACGCTGAATGCTTCTAATGACAAGGTCCGTGTAAACCCCGGACAATTGCAACAGGTCCTGGTCAACATTATGATGAACGCCGCGGATGCCCTCTCTGAAAAAGAAGTCGAAAATGATTCTGAAAAAAGACTCATCATAGAGAGCATGAACACGGACCATTCGATCAATGTAAGGCTGATCGACAACGGCCCAGGCATGCCCGAGGAGGAATTGCCTCGTATCCTTGATCCTTTTTACACGACTAAAGATCCGGGGAAAGGGACGGGGCTGGGGCTTTCTGTATCGTACAGGATCGTGGAGGGAATGGAGGGAACGATTAGTGTTGAAAGCATTTTGGGAGAAGGGACGACCATCATAATTGATCTTCCCCTTCGCTCGGACACTGAAAATGGTGAGGAGGAAACCAACTGTGGCTGAAAAAAGTCTCCTGATCATCGATGATGAAGAAAACATGCGACACATGCTTCAGGTGATGCTGCAGAAAGCAGGATATGCTGTTCAAACGGCAGCCGATGGCGTGGAGGGTCTCGAACAAATCGCCAAACAAGACTTTGATTTTGTCCTCTGTGACCTGAGAATGCCCAATATGGACGGAATGACATTCTTAGAGAAATCGAGGGAGACACATCCCGATCAGACAGTCATCATGATGTCGGCATATGGCACAATAGATACCGCGCTACAAGCCATGACGATTGGAGCCTACGATTATGTCTCCAAACCCTTTAAGCAAGACGAAGTCCTCCTCACCTTGAAAAAGGCTGAAGAGAGAGAACGGCTCAAGAAGGAAAATGTGGAGTTGCAAAAGCGATTGAGAAAGATCGAGCAGAAATATACTTTTGGTAATATTGTGGCCCGCAGCGAAGCCATGGCCCATGTCTTTGAGCTTGTTGAAAAGGTGGCCAAACATAAGACCACAGTCCTTATCACCGGAGAAAGTGGAACCGGTAAGGATTTGATTGCTAAGAGTATACACTCCAAGGGAAACAGGACTTCAGCCCCCATGGTCTCCATAAACTGCGGCAGTATTCCGGATAACCTCCTGGAGAGTGAACTGTTTGGATATAAGAAGGGAGCTTTCACGGATGCTATAAGGGATAAGCCGGGGCTATTTGACGAGGCAGACGGTGGAACCATTTTTCTGGATGAGATTGGAGAGCTCCCCCTTTCTCTTCAGGTGAAACTCCTTCGAGTCCTACAAGAAGAAGAGATCTCTCCCCTAGGATCAACCGTCTCAAAAAAGATTGACGTACGCGTTATCGCAGCAACCTCCAGAGATCTTCAAAAGGAGGTAGATGAGGAAAGATTTCGTGAGGATCTCTTTTACCGAATCAACGTCATGAAGATACATCTCCCCCCCCTGAGGGAAAGACGCGGTGATATCCCCCTTCTCGTTGGGTACTTCATCAATCTCTATAATCAAAAACTGGGAAAGGATATGGAGGGCCTTTCTTCTCAGACCATGCCTATTCTCATGGCATACTCTTGGCCGGGCAATATCAGGGAATTGGAAAACGTGATAGAAAGGGCCGTCTTGCTGGGAAAGGGAAGATGGATCACCCCAGCGGACCTCCCCGAATCCATCACCTCAATCCAACAACCCCCTTCTTCTGTCGCGCCTGAGCACACTCTTTCCATAAAGAAGGCATCAAAAATCCTGGAGCACGATCTGATTCAGAAGGCCTTAGAACTCACGGAAGGCAACCGCTCTAAGGCGGCAAAGATCCTAGAAATCAGTCGACCTATACTCATCTCTAAAATCAAGGAGTATGGGCTCTAGATCTGTTCCAGGGTTGCATGGAAGAGGGTTCGCCCATTCGACTTCCCTCAGCCATGCACTTCCAGAAGATGAAATTGAGCCCAATTGTAAAACTCAGGATCTGTCGCCGAAGTACCTTTTCAACTTTGTTCTTACGAGCGCATAGCCCACGATGATAAACACTAAACCGATGATGAAAACACTATGATTGTCTTTCATCATGCCATAGAACGTGGTCAAGATGCCCACAACAAAGACGATTATGGTTAGATTTTTTCCCTTCACCGTATCTCCTTATAATCTCAATATGGTGTTATACTGCCCTTCCACTACTCCGGCTGGGGCATCAAAATTCAAGCCTTGGTCGCAGCAAAAATCTGAACAAAACCCTATCGACTGGATATCCATATCAGACATGAACCACCAATGTCAAAAGAGAGGGCCGAAAAGCCCACGGCTCAGGATGCAAGGAGGGTTTCCTTCTAGTGACGTGTCCCAGATCAAAGGGGGCATGGGGGTCTCTTTTCAGTTCCACCACCCAAAAGACGCCCAAGCCTGTTACCGCCCCCAAAAAGGACAGCGTTCGGTGGACAGGCA
>CAZFMX010000073.1:0-16379 GCA_964520425.1 uncultured Desulfobacteraceae bacterium | reverse complement strand
ACCATGTAGTGTAATTATAGCCAACTTCTGAGACATAAATTCTGAAACGGCGGGGGGCGTTAAAGCTTCAGGACCTGTCCGGAGTAAAATGAATATAACAGCGATTATATTATTTAATTTATTCCTAACGCTGTTTGGTTTCTTAAGGGCAAAGGAACTGGCGGTTATAAATATGTTTATGGGTGGAATGATGATGGGTTTTTTTCAGGTAAATGTCCTTACCATTCTTCAGCAGACTACTCCGGACTGGATTCGAGGAAGAGTATTTGCCGTGCTGACCACGATAACCGGCGGATTAACACCCGTAGCGATGGGTATGACCGGTGTGATTACCGACCTACTTAACCAGAATGTCCCGCTGGTCCTCATCGCCGGTGGAGTCCTCAGCTTCTTTTCTTGTGTCATACTAGCGTTCAGCCGGGCGTTTCGTGAGTATATGGCCTATGAACCAATCCAGGAAGAGGTGGTGAAGGAAAAGGGGGCCCTGCGCCTTGATCCATGAGCCTTTTTTCAAGCTTCCAGCCTTAATGGGTGACCTCTTTTCCTTTTCATTTTTTTCTTCGCCTTTCAGGACCGGTACTGCCTTTTTACTTATTCCCCTACCTCAACTTCAAAGATTTTGCTCCCCACATGGGTCTGGTTATATTCGCCTTTTACATTGATGAATAGTGTATGAACTCCCGGTTCAATGTCCTTCGGCATCGGTAATGACCAGATATGGGTGGAGGGGGATTCCGTTTCCGGTTGAAAAATGCCGTCTTCAATATAGCGCGCGAAGGTAAATGGATCTTCTCTTATCACAGGCGCCATCATTACCGGTTTATTCCCATCAAGCCGGCAGGTAACCGTTGTATTCGGGCCGCCATCAAACACATTGACTAGGATGTTTGTTGATGATGTCTGGGACACTGGCAGGATGGATACAAGTTTCTTTTCCGGCATGGTTTCCAGCATGATACGCATTTGGTAATCATCAGGTTTTCCAGCAGCCTTATAGCGCATTTTAATCTTTTTACCATTCACGCTCATAATGTGATAACCGTTGGGAGTTCCGTCTCCCTGCATGGTATGGGGAATACCGTAAATATCCTTCATTCCACTCCACCAGTAACCCGCCGCGGTTGTAATGACATGCTGATGTATTGGAGTCTTTCCATTGAAACCATCAGCAGGGCCTAAATACATATGCTGTGTGGAGTGCCAATGCCCCCCTATGACAAGGATATGATCAAAACGTTCCAGTATTTTATAAACACCGTTTCGGTTCTGTACGCTGAATGCCGGATTATGCAGATCTTTTATTTTCAGAGGGGCGTGCATGGCCAACACAAGGGTTGTATCTCCCGGTAAAATCCCGAGATCAGCCTTGAGCCATGCCAGTTGTTTTTCATCAATACCGCCGGTATAGTTACGTCGATTATCGGGCTCTTCCGGATCCATGCCGTCATAAATGATGGAATCCAGAATGACATAGTGCACATCTCCAAAATTAAAGGAGTAATAGGCCGGACCGAAATACCTTTTATAGGTTTCAAGTGAATGGGTATCATCTCTGGCCGTGTAATTCATGTCATGGTTTCCCGGCACATTAAACCATGGTATGCCTGCCTGTGCCATAATCCTGATGTAACGGGGAAACAGTGAAAGATCATTATTCATGATATCACCGGTTGTGACTCCAAAAACGGCTTTTGTCCCTGTTATCTCATTTACCACCCGATCGCGAAAATAGCTCAGTTCTTCATTTGAGGCTGTCTGGGGATCGGAGATCCAGATGACCTCATAATTCTTCTGTTCTTCATACTTGTATAGGGTAAAATTTATATCACCATTTACGGGACCAGTAGGTTCAAGACCCGGATATTGAAGGTTCATATCCGCAGGGGAACCTTCAGGGTAATAAAGGAAATAGAACCTCGGCAGGTTATGCCCATCCAGAGGCAGGGCATAACCTGATGGCTTTGAAATAAATAATGTGCTGTTCGCTTCCAGGGCTATTTTATAACGGCCTTTCCTGTCCGTTTTTGTTACAGATACACCGTTACTCACAGCAACTCCTTTTACACCCTTTTCTCCTCCGTCATATTTCCCGTTCTTGTTCACATCGTTATAGACAATACCTGTAACCGTTACGGCTGTTGATGTTGTCGTAAAAAATACGAGAGAAAACAAAACTGAAAATGAAATGAGCGTAAACCGTTTCATAGAAAATTCCTCCAATTGGATTGACACCACAAAAAGGGACTTTTTATCAACTCAATTCGTGTCGTGTCTCAGAGTTAACTTATATAATAGGTACCAGCTGCATAGAGTCAAAGGGGGCATGGGGATCTCTTTTCAGTTCCACCACCCAAAAGACGCCCAAGCCTATTACCGCCCCAAAGAGGACAGCGTTCGGTGGACAGGCACAAGGAATGCCCATCGCTGTGGGTATATTGTTCGTGGGGCTGCTTCATAATATGCAAAATTATGGTGCCGTTCCACGACCTCTGGATAGATGGTGGTGAAACTGAAAAGAGACCCCCATACCCCCAACATGTCATAGAACCGGCTCAAATTAGGGAAAGTATTTCTGGGACACGACACCAGACCTTTTTTTATCTCGCTGAGGAATTTAAACGATTGTTAGCGGATGATATTATAGATTCCATATTTTCAAGTCGCTAAGATCAATATCAGGTTTGCCAAGTCTTCTTTTCTTAACAAACTCTCCATGGCAATCTGAGCCTCCGGTAATATAAAGGTTATTTCTTTTGCATATTTCCAGACAATACTTCGTTACTTCCGGGCTGTTTTCCGGGTGGTAGCATTCTAACCCGTCGATTCCCATCTCCAATACTATCGAAACGATTTTTTCATAATCATTTCCGTATAATCCTGACCCAGGATGGGCAAGCACCGTAATGCCTCCTGCCTGTTTAACACAGGATATTGCTTCTTCCGGTTTTACATCCACATTCATTGTGAATATATCTTCTTTTTTGTCAAAGAGATTAAAGAAATCCTTATAGGTTTGACAAAGTCCTTTGTCTATTAAGTAGTTCAAGGCCTTCCACCCGCCGTGTTCCGGAAGGTTTTTATACTTGTCGTACTCATCTGGTGAAACAGGGTGTCCCATCTTCATAAGTATGGCTATACTATCTTTATTTTTGCGTTCAATAAAAGCCCTGTTTTTTGAAAGGATACTGTTCAATCGTTCATTTTCCGTGTCCATGTTATAACCAAGTATATGAAAAATCTGACCTTCATTATAGGTGTCAATCTCAACACCTCTAATAAATGTTAAATTCGTGTCAATTGCCAGATCGGAGACGGTCGCAATATTCTCAACAGTATCATGATCAGTTACCGAGAAAATCTTGATTCCTGCACGAGTAACATTTTGGATTATCGCTTCCGGGGACCAGGTCCCATCAGAGGCGCTTGTATGGATATGTAAGTCTATCTTCATTATAAAAATCCTTTAAAACATCCCCAAAGGGGGCTTTTCCTCGGGATCAATATGGATATCCAGGAGGGTGGGGCCGTTGCGCTCAAAAATGGCCTGAAAATCGATCCTAGCGAGGTCTTTATCATTCCTGATGGTATAACCCATGGCCCCCACGGATTCGGCCATCATGGAAAAATCGACCGGCGGAATAGAGAGATCAATATTTTCTGTACCTGTCAGACGATGCGCGTGTCTAATCATCCCGTAGGTCTGATCATTCAATACCACGAATATGATAGGTAAGCGTTCAGCCACTGCCACCGTGATCTCCTGACCGCTCATCAAAAAACAGCCGTCACCGGTAAAACATACAACGGGTCTCTTCCGATTTCCCAGGGACATTCCCACTGACGCACCAATGGCCCAGCCCATGGAAGCAAATCCAATTGAAAGATGGTAGTGCTCCGGCCGTTGACTGAAAAAATAATGGATCGACCAAGGGACGCTGTTGCTATTGTCTATGAGAAAACGAGCCTCAGAAGGGACTCTCTGCACGATATCACGTATGACCTTCTGAGGCTTGATGGGTCCTGTGTCGTTCTTTCCCCAACTCTCTTCCGATGACTGCACTTTGATTTGGCGAGGGACATACAGCCTCTTTTCGGATGGATTGGATATTGAATCAAATTTGATCTCTGGGACTTTGTTTTCAAACCTAAGGACCAATTCCTGAAATATACGACTTATAGTCCCACAAATCTGTAGGCGGGCATGAGGAGAGCGATAAAAAAAGGCCTTTGTATTATGGATATGAACAAGCCTGTCATTAAGTAGAGCATTGTCCCATCCGCCGGTTGACCATTCATTAAGATTCGTCCCTGCTGCGAGAAACAACCCAACAGACTGGTCTGTTAAGGCTTCACGGGCACTCATGTGTCCCGCAAATCCAAAAACCCCTCTGGCCAGTGGATGATAGGGATCTATCCATGACTTCCCCCGCTGTGTCGTAACAATATGAGCATCAAAAATCTCAGCAAACCTGACTATTTCCTCTGAAGCGCCACCGCAATCATGGCCCACCATGACAACCACTCTCCGGTTTTCTCTCAACATGTTTTCCAATTCTCCGGAGAGCCTTTCCAGCGTTTCGAGATCGATCATGGATTCAGGCCGGTCCAGTAGTCGATCCAGGTTTGGGAAGGAAATGTCGCCTTCCCAAGATGTACGTAGGATATCAACGGGGATGCTTAGATGAACAGGGCCTTTGGGGTCTTGAAAGGCCTTTGTCAGTGCGGCGGCAAGTTTTTTTTCTAGCTGGCTTGCATGAGAAATCAACGTATTATACCGCGTGCAGTATTGGAACATTCCTACAACATCCGTCACATCAGCAGAGGATTCCTGAAACGCCCCAAAACCAAAGTCTTGAAGTGTGGTTTGCGCCGTAATCACCAACAAGGGGACATGGTCTGCATCGGCGGACGCAAGGCCTGTGATGAGATTTGTTGCCCCGGGACCTGTTGTTGAGCAGCATACCCCGATCTTTCCGGTTTCACGGGCATACCCATCAGCCATGAAAGCGCCGCCAGATTCGTGACGGCTTAATACGGAACGGGGGCCGCCCCTTTTTTCACTACGGAGGAGCGCGTCATAAAGAGGGCCGATGGGGCTACCAGGAACACTAAAAACATATTCCACACCCAATTGATCTAAATAGTTCACGATCAAATCACTCAGGGTCATTTCTTTCACCATTAGGATGGGATTGTATCTTCAGTCAGACATATCATAGAGTATCTATAACCCACAAACTCTTTCATCAAGGGAGGAGAATCAGAAATGAGAACTTGTTGCATAATGATGCAATATGCGCTTTTGTCAATCCAAGAAGAGAATTCCGGCACAATCAAGTCATAAAATTACTCCGAAATTTAACACAACTCGACTACGCCGCTTTAGAATTTTGGTAAATCTATTGCTTCTAGAGAACCCTGGAAAGAGATTGCTGAGTCTCTCAAATGTTCAATAGAAGCGAAGCAGTTACTCAATTGGAAATTCCGGTACAATCAAGCTGAACGTGCAAAATCCCCCTTGAACAGCAGAGTCTAATAGTTTATGGTCATCAAATCTGATAAAGCCCGACCCATCCTCCTCTCCATCCTCCGTAGCAGAGCTACTGCGGAGGACGGGCGCAGTAGCCTTTCTACGGAGGGTGGAAGGGGCGCAAGAGTATAATCACTCAGTAATTTTGTCAAAGGAGTAAATGATGGCTGAAGTCGTAAAAGGTATTTATCACATCCCGGGGCAGGATGAAATGATCCCGGATTCCCATGTCTATATTATAGGGGACCCCTCTTCCCAGGATTTCTCCCTGGTTGACGTGGGTTTGACCGGTAAGGGACGGAATAAAATTAGGTCTATCGACGACTTTGGAGTCAAACTTGAGGACATTAAGAGGGTCATCATGACCCACACCCATTTTGATCACATCGGTTGTTTTGCTGAGATAAAAGAGCAGATCCCATGGGTGGAGCTTTGGGTGCATGAATCTGAGGCAGAAGAACTGGAACAAGGGGATGAGAGGACAGTCTATGGCATGGATATGTTCCAGAGCATGTGTCAGATGCAGTACAATATTGAGCCGGGCGCCTTTCGATTCAAGGTGGACCGCAGACTTCAGGACAGGGAAACCCTGGAAATAGGTGGCATGACCTGGGAAGTCTTCTCCATCCCAGGCCACTCTCAAGGCAGCATTGCCCTTTATAATGAGTCAAACAAGATCCTCATCCCGGGCGATACGGTCTATGCAGACTATTCCATTGGTCGGTTTGACCTTCACGGTGCAGATGGCGTAGCCCTGAAGGATTCCCTGATGCGGTTGGCTGAACTGGAGGTGGATATCCTCTTACCCGGGCATAATCGGATCGTGAAAGATCTGCCTGTTGGTTACATCTTAAAGACAGCCCAGCAATGGGCGCCCTACTTGACTTGATGTGACACGCTATTAGTGTCGTGTCTCAGAAATATCTTACATAATTTTTGCAGGTTCTATGACAAGGGAGGTATGGGGGTCTCTTTTCAGTTTCACCACCATCTATCCAGAAGTTGTGGAACGGCACCATAATTTTGCATATTATGGAGCAGCCCCACGAACAATGTACCCACAGCGACGGGCATTCCTTGTGCCTGTCCACCGAACGTTGTCCTCTTTGGGGGCGGTAACAGGCTTGGGCGTCTTTTGGGTGGTGGAACTGAAAAGAGATCCCCATGCCCCCCTTAAATCTGTGCAGCAGGTACTTATTATTCAAGTTAATTCTGAGACACGACACTAGGAGATGCTATTGTAAATAGGTGACGGTCATCCCCTTTTCCACGCCACTTCCCTGGGTGATTTCACACGTGGCGATCTTCTCTTTCACTGATTTGGCTTGAATGGTTGCGACTTTTTCCACGGTCTCATCCAGTATTTCCCCTGTGTCTGGATCTCTCAGGACTGTGGAGGTTCCGACATTGAAAACCTGTCCAACGGAAACGCCCTCTCTGGCTCCCCGGTTGATGTATACCGTGTTTCCCTTTACGAGAACGACTCTTCCTGTCCATGGGATACTTGCCAGGTTGGAGATCAGAAAGTCGACTCCTTCCTCCACTGCTTTTTCGATGGCCTTACCGGCATTGGTTTTCTTAAATCCCCCTACATCACCATTGAACCCCCCCTTACTTAGGCCAATGGAAAGCCCTTTCTTTTTGACTTCCCCATAACACTTTTTAGATGCCATAACTTGTCCCGTGGTGGAATCGACAATATAAATAACCACATTGATCTCGGCTTTGCTCCCCTTTGCGCCAATCCTCACACCGCCGACCCCAATACTCCCTCCGCCTCCGGAGGTGCCATCCTCAAAATGGGTGATTTCACCCTTCACGAGTAATTGGGCCGGCGTCATTTGTCCTGTTTGGACCACTTTTCCTCCACCAGCCGTTCTACCGCTGGCGGCCAGATCCTGCTCTTGCATGGCCTCATTTCTCATGTCTTTTTCACCAAGCACGATGAATCGCCCGGTCTGGTTGAGGCTATCTGTGAGGACTGCCCCCCAAGCATGTCCCAGGTCCCATTGGCCTGCCCAACCGGAGTGGTTCTCAAACTTGGAAACGGTGATGCTATAGCGCAGACCACCACCCTCAGCAAAGCATGGGCTGGTCACTACAAACAACAAGCCAAAAAGGACAACAACAGCCAAAATTCTCTGAAATGTCTTCATGTTGTACCTCCGCATTCTTTTATTCCGCATTATATTCAGTTTAGAGGAAAACCCAATTTCTGTCAAACAATCTCATGATTTAATCAGAATCCCACTAGAGGATGAGGCGGTTCTATTTCTGATTCAGGGCGGAATCATTGTGTTGAAAAAGAAAGAGTTGAAAATCTATAAATAATATATATCTTATGATATAATATTAAATTTGCAAAAACTCGACTGCTAAGGAGGTAGAGATGTTTGAAGTTACTGAGAAGGCAAATGAAATGATAGAGGACTTTTTCAAAGATAAGGAGGGAACTCCTTACATCAGGATTTTTCTTTCCGAGGGTGGGTGATCCGGGCCGTCACTGGCCATGGCTCTGGATGAGCCAAAAGATGATGATGAAATCATAAAAGAGAATAAAATCACCTACTTGATAAACAAAGAATTGCTTGAAAAAGCCAAGCCGATTAGCGTAGATTTTGTTGAATCGGCCATGGGTTCGGGATTTTCGCTTTCCTCCAGTTTACAGACAGGGGGCAGTTGCGGAAGCTCCTGCAGTACCTGCTAGAAAAGTATACCTGTCAATTCCATAAAGCCATATAATCAAGATCACCGTCTTTGGAATAAAGGATTTATCTAGGGACGGTGATTCTTTTATGCCTACCGAAAAAATGGATGAATCTCCTTTGATCAGGATTTCCATTGATTAGAGAGAAAAACCTAAAGGGGCCGATTGGGTAATCGATTTGCCAAAATTCACGATCAAATCTCCGTTGATGTACTTCAGATAGTGGATTTGTAGTACCCTGGACATCAGCAAGGTGTTAGATGCAAGACGCCGAGGAGTGCCGACTGAGGCGTATGTGTAATACGCCGCAAGGAGAAGCGATCGAAGGCAACGTAGCCCTTCGACTTACTCAGGGCCATGAACCTGTCGAATGGCAGATGGCACCTTGATAGTGGATCAAGAGCTTGTCTTGAGCCTTTACACAGAGTCAGACTTCAAGTATCTATATGCTTGCGTCTGATTTCTCTGTTTACTCACTTTTACAACAGACGGGCTAAAGGAAATAGCCGATGATCAAGGAAAATGTCCGAAGAATATTGGCCGAACTCCCCGAAGGGGTTCAGCTTGTTGCAGCGGCCAAGACAAGGACTCCTGAAGAGATTCGCCAGGCCGTTGAAGCGGGACTGGAAATCATAGGGGAGAACTATGTGCAGGAGGCGGAGCAGGCCTTTCAGGTCATCGGCAACAGGGTTCAGTGGCATATGATCGGCCATCTTCAGAGGAATAAGGTGAAAAAGGCCGTCCGGATCTTTGATATGATTGAGACGGTCGATTCCATGAAGCTCGCCCGGGAGATCGATAAATCGTGCAGGAAAATCAGAAAAACAATGCCTGTTCTGATCGAGATCAATAGCGGCGAGGAGACCCAGAAAGCGGGGGTCATGCCTGGGGATGCCCCGGGATTGATCAAAGAGATGTCGGCCTTGGAAAACATCAGGATTGTGGGGCTCATGACCATGGGACCATTCACCGGTGATCCTGACGATGCCAGGCCCTATTTTGTGAAGACAAAGGAGATATTTGAGGAGTTGAAGCAAATGAAATTACCCCGTGTTGAGATAAAACATCTTTCCATGGGCATGTCCAACTCCTACAGGGTTGCGCTGGAGGAAGGGGCGACCATGGTCAGGATAGGGACAAATATCTTCGGGCAGCGGGAGTAGAGAATGATTGATGTCAGACTATACCACTAAAGAAATGAAACGTTTGATGGGAAAGGCTATTCACTCCCGGGAGATGATTCAGGAGGGAGATCATGTGATGGTGGCTGTTTCCGGTGGGAAGGACAGCATGTCTCTTTTGTGGCTGTTGAAAGAGCGAATCAAACGGATACCTATTGAATACAAGATCACGGCTGTGCACGTCGACCCTGGTTTCGGTGCGGATTCGGCCGCTCAGATGGAAGCGTTTTTCTCAAAGCATGGTTTTGACTATCACGTCCTGAAAAGTGTTATCGGCCCCAAGGCCCATGGGCCTGAAAACCGGGAGAACCCCTGTTTTCTCTGCTCACGCCTTAGAAGGACGATGCTCTTTCAGCTGGCCGAGGAGATCCGGTGCAACAAGATCGCCTTTGGCCACCATAAGGATGATGTGATCGAGACGTTCTTTCTCAATGTCTTCTACGGTGCCTCCGTCAGCACCATGCTGCCTGTGCAAAACTTCTTTCAGGGTAAGCTGACGGTGATACGTCCCCTTTTTATGCTCGAAGAAGATCGGATTCGGAAATACGCTCAATCCATGACATGGCCCGAGATAGACATGGGGTGTCCTACGGCAGGGAACTCAAAGAGAGAAGATATCAAGAGGATGCTCAAAGAACTCTATCGCACCAATAAAAAAATAAAAGGCAATATCTTTCACGCCTTACAGAATGTTAAACCGGAATACCTTCTCTAATACCGGCCTCTGGGAGATCACCCCTTGGTTTAATGAGGATTTTAGTGCCACATATCAGATATTAGCGGCTCAAGTACCTCGTATCACAATTTCTTGGACTGATATTCGGTGTTCTTGACAGAATTCCCGATTAATCTGATGTAAATAAGGCATGGGCTATTCCCTTAAGACGATATCTATCGAGTCCAGTGGCGGTGATCTGAACTTTGAGGGTTTAAGAGATTGTTTCTTCCAAGCGAGCTATGCATTCTGACATAGATTCTGGGGAATAAACCCTCAATGTTCAGATCACAGGGGAATTCAGTGGAATTTTTTTCTGAGATACCGTCTTAAGGGAGTAGCCCATGCCTTATCCTTCACTTGATCCGCGAATTAATGATACAGGGCACTAGTAACAGCAATGTTCACCGCTTTTTACGCCGCATTAAAATCCGCATAATATTTCAGGACTTTATCAATATAGGATTGGGTCGCCCTGAACGGGGGCACACCGCCATATTTTCTGACATTCCGACTTCCTGCATGGTATGCGGCCAGAGCCAGTTTTATGTCATCCTGAAACCGGTCCAGTAATATTTTAAAATATCGAACCCCACCGTCAATATTGTGGGTCGGGTTAAAGCTGTCTTTCACTCCCAAGTATTCTGCAGTTCCGGGCATCAGCTGCATCAGACCTTTGGCACCTTTATTGGACACGGCCTTTGGGTTGAAGTTTGATTCGGCCATGATAATGGCTTTGATCATAGCCGCGTCTATATCATATCGTTTAGCGGTCTGAAGAATGATCGGTTCAAATGCAGCCTCTTTTTCTTTCAGTGATCGGTAAAAAAGGGTTTTGTCTTTGGTCTCATCAGCCCCGTGGTGTGGGTGGATTGCCTGTCTTGGGGAGCAAATCATGACTTCCACATTTTTAGAGTCGCTCAATAATGTAGAGTTCAGGTACTCTCCAATCCCGATCATCAAAGGCATGATGAGCAGGAGAAAAAACAATTTAAAATACATTTCTATCATTCCTTGGCGCATATTTCGTCTCTCTTTCAACATACAAACACCTCAAACTACAATAAGCTAGTAAAAGATTCACTTTTTATGCAGTGTATAAGGTGCGATGTGTGGGATCGTGTGGGATTCTGTATCCTTGACTCTCAGTAGTATGGTGGGTTAAGTAGCGAAAAACATGCCATAACCAAGCGATAAAGGGTATTCCTCATTATTTCAAATGGTTACACAGATTTATCGCAGAGCATATTCAATGAATATGACCAAGAATATGGCCTTCTCTGGGAAGCTCCATTCTACTTGTTAGTGAAACTTTACACATGCCCTGTTTCAATGAAACCAGAACAGAAACCGCACTGAAATTTTTCGTTTGAATATCAATCGATTGAAAGGATTTACCTTGTGAGTAAAGCGACGAAATGCTTGCAAAACCCATAAGAAACATGTCATTTTCTTAGATGTAAAGAGGCCCCAGGGAGAAGGACATGTAAGAACTTTGTTTAAGGAGATAAGAATGCCTATAACAATCAAAGTCAAAACAAATAAAAGAATCGATATGGTGGACGTGACGTCTTCGGTTCAGAAGGAGGTGTCCACATCAGGAATCTCGGATGGGCTCTGTATGGTCTATGTCCCTCACACTACGGCAGCGGTCACTATCAATGAAGGGGCTGATCCATCCGTATGTCAGGATATCCTCACAAAGCTGAACGAAATGGTTCCTCCCAATGCGGGGTATCGGCACATGGAGGGAAATTCGGACAGCCATATCAAGGCTTCATTGGTGGGAAATAACGTCTCAGTGATAGTAGAGAATGGCCGGCTTGTTCTCGGTACCTGGCAGAAGATCTTTTTCTGTGAATTCGATGGCCCGCGCTCGCGAAAGGCCTATATTAAGGTGTCTTAATGATTTAGAACTGATGACCGATTGGAATTTAATCTATAAAAAGACAATTGCTGATCATCAATCAAAGCAATGTGATCGATTTTGGATCAAAACCCTTTTCCGCCAACCATTCCTGAAGAACCGCAAAGAGTAGAAGATAGAAATTCCGGGATCCTCCCAGGCCCTGTCTTCCAAAAGAATAATTAATCTCGAGAAACAGGGATTGGGGGTCGGGGTGAGAAAAGGGAAAAACAAAATCAATGGCAGCCAGGTTGATGCCGGTGGCGGCGGAGAGTTTTTGGACCTGCGTTTTCGCTTTCTCCTGTAAATCAGGCCTCCAGTTCTCGTCGATCTTCGCCCCTTGACTGATCACAGCAACCTTTTCTAAGGAGCCTTCCGCTCTTTTCCAGTAACTCCGAAGACTTCTCCCCATAATGACCACACGAAGTACGTTTGCTTCCGTCTCAATCCATTCCTGGGATACAAAACCGGATAAGCCGGAGTCTTCCAACCGCTCCATGGACTCAAGAGCCGATTCCAGAGTGGCAGAGTCTTGAATGATGTGTACTCCCTCGGCTTCATGGGTCTTGTCCGCCTTGATGACAAAAGGTATTTTATGGGGGAGGCTTCCGCCCTTCGAATGTTTATTCCTGAACGCTTTGACCGATGTCCAAGGTTTGGTATTGGGATGGGGAAGTCCAAGCTCTTTGAAGAGCCGGCTTTGACCGGTCTTTCCCGGATATTCGAAGCGCGTGTCATAATTCGGAAACAGGAGAGCTGAGGCCTTCTTACAGGCCTGATACAATTCCAGCGGGCAGGTCTGGGGAAGGATAATCACATCCGCGGCCTCAATATGGCGGCGGTCATGGACATCCAGAGTACCGTCACCCAGGATAACTTGAGTATCCGCCAAAAAACAGGAGTGAAAAGAGAGGATCATGTCACACGTGTCATAGAGTGAAAATGTACAGCTCGCCCCGTTAAATTGCGCTTCGCGCACCCGAAGGGATTTAACGGGGCAAGCGAATTACATTAATCAACTTCCTTACATTTGGAAGATTCCTTGCAGCTTCTCCATCCTCCGTAGCAGGCTACTGCGGAGGACGGGCTGTAGGGAATATTCAATACGTTCCTTTACCACTCCAAAACCCTGCATATCAACTTCAATACCTAACAGCATCCTATATCGGGAATGCATGAAAATATAGAAGTCCCTATTTAACCAATTTAAGGTTTCCCTTTTTGAGCGTCGAGAAACGGTTGTGGGGATCATTTTTCAAGTCTTCGCCGTGTGAACAGATTATAGAGCACCGGCAGGACATACATGGTAAGAATGCCCGAAACCAGAATTCCTCCAACGGACGCGGCACCGCAGGCATGCCGCATCTCAGACCCTATGCCCCTTCCGATCGCCAGGGGAAGCATCCCCAGGACGGCGGCCAGTGTAATCATCGCGATAGGACGAAAGCGTTCACAGGCGGCCCTTATCATGGCCCTATGACGGGGAACGCCTTCCTCCACAAGGACATTAAGCCTGTCCATAATAAGTATGGCATTATTGACCACGATGCCTATAAGCATGACACCACCCATAAGTGCAAACATTTCGATGCTTTTCCCCGCGAGATAGAGTCCGTAGAACATGCCTATCAATGCCAGAGGCACTGTAACGAGGATAATGACCGGCTGTTTGAATGATTCCATGATGGCTGCAAGCGCCAGAAAGACGAGTACCAATGAGATCAGTGCTGCTTCAGCGATTCCGGACTGACCTTCGGCCATTATCTCATACATACCGGAAAAGGAGAAGCTATAGCCTGGTGGCAATCCACCCTTTTCATTAAGGGCCTTTGTTGTCAGATTGACCGCTGTACCAAGGGGCAGTTTTTCATCAAGATTTGTAAAGAGTTTCGAGATGCGGACCTTATCCTTTCTGATAATCTGTACAGGGGCGGTGGTTTCCTCTACATAGGCGAGGTTCTTCAAAAGAACAGGAGCGCCTTTTCCCGGCAGCAGTGTATTCTCGATCTGATCCCTGCCCTCTATTTTTTCCATGATGACTACAATATCGTAGTTCCTGGCGTTACGCTTATATGTGCCTGCTTCAATCCCCTCCAGGTTGGCCCTCATCACAATACCGAGGCCTGTTACTGGAGAACCCAAGTCCGCCATGACGTCCCTGTTGGGCCTGATCCTTATCTCCGGTTTACCTATTCTAACGCTCGTGTCCTGATCGATTATTCCGTCGATTCGGGTGGTCAAATCTTTTGCTTTAAGGGCCAGTCTGTCTAAGACTTTCAGATCATCTCCGGCGATTTCCAGTTCGATGCCGGAACTCTGTCCCCCGGTAATGTTTGGTATGCTGGCGGTAATGATGGCATCGGGAATATCCATCAAGCTTTTTCTCACTTCCTTTAACAGATCATGAATGGTTAAGTCTCTCCGGGTTTTATCAGTGAACTTCAGCAGGACCTGGGCAAGATTCACCCCTTCGGATGATTGACCCATCATACCTTCCACTTTGCCGATAGTAACAAGGACATGCCTGAGATAAGGAAGATCCTTGATTAACTCCATGTTCTCATTAACCCGTTCATTGGTACGATCAAGGCTATACCAGGTCGGGAATTCCATTTTAACAAGCATATCGCCTCTGTCGGCTTCACTGAAAAAGCCGCTCCCGAGTCCTGAGGCGACAAAAAATGAATGCAGAAGGATGGTCCCGACAACCAGAAGCACCAGTATGCCGGCCAATCTATTCTTTTCGAGAAGGGCAAGGGATGAGCCGTAACCTGATACAATCCTATCAAGCCATCTATTCCAGCCTTTTTCCATTCTTGAAAGGATGGAGTCGGATTCCATATCCTTCGGTTTAAGAAGAATAGAGCAGAGCAGGGGGGTGAGGGTGAAGGATATGAAAAGGGAAACAATGGTCATGATGACCATTGAGAGGGCAAAAGACCTGATAAAAATGCCGATCCTGCTCGCCATCATGGAGAGTGGAAAAAGGACGACCAAATTAGTACCCGCGCTTGCAAGGACTGCTATGAATGTTTCCTTTACTCCCAGTCTGGAGGATGATTTCGGGTCCCCGGTTTCATCAAGTCTCCTGGCAATACCTTCCAGTACAACGATTGAATTGGTCACCAGTATACCCACGGACATTCCTATCGCCAGGAGAGTGGGTATATTGAATGTAAATCCCATGAAATAGATAAAGAAAAGCCCGATGATAATCGTAAGGGGCATTGTGATGGATACCACAAGCAGAGTCCTGAAATTATATAGAAAGAGAAAGAGGATCAATGCGGTTAGAATTATTCCCTGCCCCACATTGGTCCAGGCGCTACTGACCGTAGCCTCGATAAATGTCCCATCGTCAGTAATCCATACAAGCTCCATTCCGCCTGGGAGGTTCTTCTTTATGACTTCAAAAGAGTCTTTGACGCTGTTGACAACCCTCACGGCATTAGCATCCGATTTCTTGACAACCTTAATGGATACGCATTGCCTGCCGTCGACAACCGCCATCTGTCTAAGCTCTTTCGTACTCATCTCCACATGACCCACATCCTTGATATAACAGCGTTGACCCTCAATATTTGCTATCTCAAGGGTGTTGATGTCTTCTACCCTGGCATAATCCGCGTCAAATTTTACGGAATATTCCATGTCCCTGTCCCTGATCCTACCGGATGGGATTGTCCTTATTCCCTGTTGGATGGCCTGAATCACATCGAAGCTGGTCAATCCCCTTGCCGCAAGTTTTTCCCTTTCCAGGACAACATGGACTTCCCTTTCAGCACCGCCTACAAGGGTAACATCGGCCACACCCGAAATAACAGTCAAGCGGTCGCGCAGGGTGTTGTCGGCATAATCGTATATTTCATCAATGGGAAGATCTCCAGTAAGGGCCATTTGGATTACAGGTTTAGCGTTGATATCAAACTTGAGTATCTTGGGATCCTCTGCATCTTCGGGAAAATCCGCCCTTATCAGGTCGAGTTTTTCGCGAACATCGGTTGCCGCTATATCCACATCAACATCCAGATTGAACTCGAGCAGTGTCTGGGTCACGTTCTCCATACATGTTGAACTGACATGCTTGAGTCCGTCCAGGCTGACCATCTGGTCTTCAATCGGTTTTGCGATATCTGTTTCTATTTCAGAAGGACTTGCCCCGGGGTAGATCGTCGTAATTGTGATATTGGGCAGGTCGGCCCTCGGCATCAAATCAAGACCTATTTTTCTCGAAGCGTTAAATCCGAGGATGGTCAGGGCAATGATCAGGCACCCCATGGCAACAGGTCTTCTTATGGAGGCATCCGAAAGAAACATGCTCTATTCCTCCTTCAAAATAG
>CAZFMX010000072.1:0-16412 GCA_964520425.1 uncultured Desulfobacteraceae bacterium | reverse complement strand
GGCGGGAACTGCGGAAAAGTGGGAACGACCTACATGGGTACGGTAGGCAATCCCATGAATGCCATCAGTATTATCATTGCCGAAAATGAAGAGAAGTCTCCATGGGAACCTTTCTCTGTAAGAAGAGGCAAGGTAGCAGGATTCGGTGAACAACAACCAGCTGGGTATCAAAAGGGCGAGAATGTTGTCACGTTGCTTAATGGCTGGGGTATTCTTTCCGCGGCAAACTGGAAAGTCAACCGTTGGGGACCTGATATGGACTACCCCCAAATTATCAAGGATATCTACGAGCAACAATCCCCCGGATTGTTCGGGACTTTTGTCGTCCTGAGTCCCCCCATCGCCGATTTTGTCAGGGATGCCGGGTATGATACGGTGGAGAAGCTTACTAAATTTGTAACCGATGCAGGGACCCCCAAACCCGCTCCCAAAGGAGGGCCCGGCTTCTTTGGCATGGGTAATAATTTCCATGTAGTTGTCACCGGAGCATCCAACAACAACTACTGGATGATAGGTGGCATGATGCCCACTAGGTCCATCAGAATCGACGACTGGAGATAAGAACAGTAACCAATTTTCACGAGCAGTCGTCAGTGTTGATGCACTGACGACTGCTACGTTCTTTCCTAGTGTAAGAGCCTAGCCCCTATCTACAGTCGGAATCATATCCTGGGGTTGGACCAACAGAAAATCTCCCTTCTCGATCCATCCCTTGAGGATCTGAGCGATCTCCAGAGCACGCACGTAGGAGGAGAGGGGGACGGTGGTTACCTCCTGATCTCTGAATTTGATGGTTCCGCTCTTCAACTCAGCATAACTCACATGCCCCAGACTGCGTCCCTCCCCTTTTGGATAATCGTTGCCATAGTCTATGATCTGGGTAAAAAGCTCTTCATCGGATACCCCCGCAAACCGGGCCATTTCCTCGTTTAGAATGGGGATAGGCACACCGACTCCCACGGCCAGGGAACACCCATAGCCGAGCATACTCACGCCTGTCAACCACCTGGGGTCCATCTCTTTGAGATCACCCATCACCATCAAGGTTCCGGCCGGGGCGAGAGGAACGCCATTCTTGCCCCTCTTCGCCCCGGGGTTATGCTGGGTCCCGGGCCCCATGATAACCCCCTGAGCACCTCCCAGAAAGATCCTGGTTCCCAGCCCCATGCTCAGGTAATAGGGGTCATTGAGAAGAGGACTTAGTTGTCCGGAGGTGGAGTAGTTTGCATTCTTCCCCTTTGGCTTAATCACCCCCATATAGGTATAAATGGTCTTCTTGGACAAGTTTATGGCGCAATTGTAGTTCTGATAAGCATTTCTCGGATTCAGTAACATGGCATAGGGGAGCTCGGAGAGCGTGACCCTCTTATCGATCTCCCTGTTCGGGTAACAGTCCGTTCCGTAGGCCGTCGCCTGCAATCTCACCTTTTTTCCAGCCACCAGATCATGGATGACATGGCCCCCACCATACTTGAATTGTCCCGGGTGCACCCCATTGAGGGGATCATCCTGAGCAGGTTGCGTCGCACCTATATAGATATCAACAGCCGCGAGTCCTGCATAGGCAAGGACATTGTTGAGCCTGACCTCGGCGGCCTTTGTGGCCGGTTTCGTATGTCCAAAATTGATGAAAGCTCCGGACGAACACATAGGGGCAAAGGTGCCGGTAGTGACGACGTCCACTTCTCTAGCCGCTTTCTCAGCGCCTTTCCGCTTCACGATATCCGTCATCTCATCAGCCGTGACCACGACCACCTTGCCTTGTTTGATCAGACGATTAATCTCCTCTATGGTCTTGGATATCTTCTTCTTGGGCATCTCCGCTCATACCTCCGAAAAAAACTTTATCAAATCTTGGTTAGTGTCCGTGGCGCGTTATGAACTGTTGGGTTCATATCCTTTTCAGCCACTGAACAACACCAAAAATTTCAATATAGGACGTATCTGTTTCCTTGACAAGTAAAACTTTACCTCCAATTCCTTGACTCCAAGATCCACCATCACATTTCCATTTCTGTGTTCATGATAGTTGTTTTTTGGGAGACTTGGGCGCCAGCAAGGTGTTAGATGTAAGGCGCCGCATCGCAGATCCCGCTGTTTTACACGGGAGGAGCGCCGACTGAGGTGTATATGTAATACGCCGCAAGGAGAAACGATCGATGGCAACGCAGCAGATGACGCCTTGACGGTAGCTCAGGAGGTTTTGTTCTCTTGACTTTCCCCAAACCTTCGGTTAACCATACGAGATAGAATGGGTCGTGGATGAACACTCGCGATCCGACTTCAGACAGTATACCGTAACATTGCAAAAGTTGAGGATGCTGCAGATCCGCGGCGTTAAGGGTGAAGCTGTAGTAAACTACCGCGAACCCTTGACAACAAAGGAGATGTGGTACCCTCGACTTTCCCAAAGGGTCGAAAACATGACAAATTAAACGGATTAACTTGGAATTCACATTTGGTGATTTCCAGAAATAGTCTCGGATTGCGCCAAGATCTTTTTTATTCTTGCTTTCTAGAACCCCTTGTCATGTTTTTTAAGCAACGATAGGGTAGAGTCCTCACTCTTGGAACGGAAAAGTGGTAAGGCAAATGAAGGATCCTGTCAAAATAAAAAACCTGATCATTCGGGAAGATGGCCCCTTTTTCTTGATTGCGGGCCCATGCGTCATTGAGAGTGAGGAGATAGCCCTGAAAGTCGCCGCTTTCCTAAAGGAAATCAGTCAGATCATGGATATTCCCGTAATATTCAAGACCTCTTACGACAAGGCGAACCGGACATCGCTGGACTCCTATCGGGGCCCCGGAGTGGACAGAGGTCTTGAAATCATTCAGAAGATCAAAGAAAAGACCGAGTTGCCCGTACTGTCGGATATCCACGAGATTGATGAAATCGAGAAAGCAGCGGATGTGTTGGATGTTATTCAGATCCCTGCGTTCATGTGCCGGCAAACCAATCTGCTTTTGAGTGCTGCCGAGACAGGACTCCCCGTCAACATTAAGAAGGGTCAATTCCTTTCTCCGGAAGAGATGGGACCGGCTATACAGAAGATAACATCAACGGGAAACCGAGAAATTCTTGTCACAGAGAGAGGGACTTCATTCGGTTACAACAATCTGGTTGTTGATATGAGATCCATCGCCATTTTGAAGGATTTCGGCTTTCCAGTGGTATTTGACGCCACTCACAGTGTGCAGTTGCCAGGTGGTCGTGGTTCCAGTTCAGGAGGGCAGAGAGAATTTATAGGACATTTATCAAGAGCAGCTGTCGCTGCAGGCGCCCACGGTGTCTTTTTAGAGGTTCACCCCCACCCTGAATCCGCCCTTTGTGATGGACCCAATTCTCTTCCCTTAGACCAGGTCAGGCCCCTCCTGGAGATGCTTCGGGAAATCCATCGGCTGGTTCACTCCACAGGCTAGTCGGGTCTCCTTGACAGATACTTATTGTCATTCCGGTCTTTTCCGTCGTCTTTTATCAGGTGAGACCATTGAAGAATGCTCAATTTTGTTCAAGGTCAAGGAAGGCGAGAATTCTAACCCTCCCGATTTTCATCGGGACAGCCAGGAATACCCTTAAGTATTTCGAGGATTAGAATTTGAGCCTGACGCCGCTTGTCCCACCATAGCCTTGGCGACGGCGGAAGACTGAAAAAAAGGGGGCATTTTTCTAAGGTCTCCAGGTGTCAATGGTCAGTTGCATCACTTTCACCTAATCACTGGGGCTTCACATTGAAGGGAGTCAAAATGAATGAAGAATGGGCAGCCAAAATTAAACTCCTCATTCTTGACGTGGATGGCGTTCTCACAGATGGACGCATTATCATGAATGACAGCGGAGAAGAGATCAAATGCTTTCATGTGAGAGACGGACACGGCCTGAGGCTCCTTATGAATGCAGGTATCCATGTGGTCATTATTACGGGACGAAAATCCAAGACCGTTGAACACCGGGCCAAGGACTTGGGGATTCAAGAAGTCTATCAAGGCGTAGAAAACAAGGAATCTCTGGTCAAAAAATTGATGCTACAAAAGAAAGTGGACAAAGAACAGGTGTGCTGCATGGGAGACGATCTACCGGATCTTCCCATGTTCAACCAGGTGGGCGTCTCCATCGCCGTGGCAGATGCCTGCTCCGAACTCCGGACAGAGGCCGATTTCGTAACCAGAAAGAGGGGAGGAAAAGGGGCGGTTAGGGAGGTCTGCGAATTGATCCTCAAAACACAGGGGAAATGGCCGAATACCGACCTCACTCATTTGCTCACAGAAGAATAGCCTTTACGATCAATTTGCGTTTTGGTATAATTATTGCTTGATGACACCATTTTTCAAGAAACACTGGCCCTTGTTAGGGATAGCCCTACTCCTTTTATTAGCCGCGCTGTATATATTAGGCACCCCGGAAAACGATGATGATGCGGCTGGATTTACTGATATGCTCCTTGAGAAGGGTGTCGAACTGACAGAAAACATTACTATCACACAAGAAAATCCCGATAGGGGTTTGAAATGGGTCTTGAATGCAGAAGAGATCAAGCTCTCTGATAACCAGGCCGCCTATTCCGGTACTGATTTTCGTTTCCAACTGGAACAAAAAGATGGGGCTCAAATCAAATTGGAGGGAGAAAAAGTCAACTATGACAAAAGCTCCGGGGAAATCAATCTGCGAGGAAATGTAATCGGTCAGACAGAAGATGGGTATAGATTCGTCACAGATCACCTTCTTTACAGAGAGGAAAAAGGTTCTTTAGAGACAGATGCGCCGGTGAAGATATTTGGTCCTTTTTTTTCGGTTTCCGGTCAAGGACTTGACTTCAAACTGAAAGAGGGGATCCTCAGGATTCTCGCTGACGTCACCACATATATCGGCCAGAATCGACAAGAATGATTAAGATAATGAGACCTTTGAGAAATGCTCAATTTTGTTCAAAGTCAAGGAAGGCGAGAATTCTAACCACAGGAATACCCGTAGTATTTCGAGGATTAGAATTTGAGTCTGACGCCGAGATTGGGCAAAAGGGAATTTTTTTCAAAGGTCTCATAATGAGATGTAGTCTGCTTATTTTGGTGTTCTTTTTGAGTTCAATTTTCCCTGCCACTGTATCCTCCGAAGACAATTCTGATACGGCGTTGCAGATCACAGATTTGGGACAAGTTATTATCGAGTCTCGATCTTTTGAATGGAGAATCAAAGAACAGACTGTTTTATTTAGTGAAGATGTGACGGCACGAAGAGAGGATTTGACCATAGAATGCGATAAGATACGCGTCTATTATCATGAAACAGAAAACGGAAACCCGGATTATGACAAGATCCTGGCAACCGGAAATGTAAAAATCACTCGGACCGATGGTTTGTCGGGCACAGCGGAAAAGGCCATTTATGACTTTGCTGAAGAGACAATCGTGATGACCGGTCAGCCCGCTTTGAGACGGGGAAAGGATTCCTATAAAGGATCGAGTCTTACATATCATTCGAGAGATGAGTCTATTACAGGAACAGATGTGAAAGTCGTTCTGTACCAGAAAAACGAAGAAGGTGTCTCAACTGTTGGGCGATAGGAATACACTCGAGGTAGAAGGTTTGGTCAAATCGTACAACGGGAAGAGAGTTGTGGACCAAATCACCATGACCTTGAATCAGGAGGAAATCGTCGGTCTCCTTGGCCCTAACGGCGCAGGAAAGACGACGACATTTTATATGATCATCGGTCTTACACGACCGGATGAGGGCAGTGTATATCTTGACGGAAAGGACATCACGGAAGCCCCCGTGTATGTTAGAGCAAGGAAAGGAATACACTATCTGGCTCAAGAGCCCTCTGTTTTTCGAAAACTGACGGTGGAAGAGAATCTGTTTGCGATTATGGAGAGCATTGAGATTCCTTCCCATGAGATCAGGGAACGTAGCTTGAGGCTCTTGTCGGAACTCAAAATCGACCACCTGGCCAAACAGAAGGCCTCATCCCTTTCCGGTGGGGAGAGACGAAGACTTGAAATCACAAGAGCCCTTGTGACGAACCCGAGATTCATGCTACTCGATGAGCCTTTTGCTGGAATTGATCCTCTTGCCTTGAATGACATAAAGGAGATCATTGGAGAATTAAAAGAACGGGGTATGGGTGTGATCATATCAGACCATAATGTCAGAGAGACATTAGATATCTGTGATTCTGCTTATTGCATTAACCAAGGGGTGATCATTGAATCCGGCCCCCCGGAGAAAATCATTAACAGTGAGACAGCTCGAAGCTGCTATCTCGGAGAAGATTTCAGAATGTGATTTGCATCTTCTCATTCATTTTCACTCGATACTATGGCTATTCAACTACGACAATCTCTCAGCCTTCATCAGCAGCTCATCATGACTCCACAGCTGCAGCAGGCGATCAAACTCCTTCAGCAATCCAGGCTTGAACTCCTTGAGACTATCTATCAAGAAATGGAAGTCAATCCTTTGCTTGAAGAACAGGCCTTGGAAGAAGCCGACGATAAGAAGGGGACCGAAGTAGAGGAGGTTAAACCGGAACTAAGTACGTCTGAGGTCACTGTTAAAGAAGATATGAGGACGGGAGACGTCGATTGGGATATTTACATGTCCGAGTATAACACGGGTTGGGCAACATCATCATTTGATGGAAGAGAGACCCCGACATTCGAGAGCTTTACGCCCACAAAGACCAATCTTTCCGAGCACCTCATGTGGCAATTCAGCATGAGTGATGTCAACGAGAGACAGAAAGAGATCGGTACCCACATCATAGGAAACCTAGATAAAGACGGATATCTTCAGACCTCTGTCGAAGAGATCCAGGAAATGACCGGACATTCCCTGGAGGAGGTAATAGAGACTCTAAGCTTGATCCAGAATTTTGACCCCGTAGGTGTCGCGGCTAGAGACACCAGAGAATGTCTACTCATCCAAGCCCGTTTCCAAGGCCTTGAAGGCACCATTATTGAAAGAATCATACTGGAGCACTTAGACAAACTTGAGACCAAGAAATACCATCAAATTGCCAAGGCCCTGTCGATCCCTCTTCCAGAAGTGATATCGGCCATCAATGTCATCACCAGTTTGGAGCCCAAACCTGGGCGTACTTATAGTGATGAGGAAACTATTTACATCAGCCCCGACATCTATGTCTTCAAAACCGGAGACGACTATGAAATAATCCTTAATGAAGACGGGCTGCCCAAGTTAAGAATCAGTCAATACTATCGTAACATCCTCTCTCGACGGGATACCCTGGCAGATGGTACCAAGGAGTATATTCAGGAAAAGATCAAGTCGGCAGCCTGGCTGATAAAGAGCATTCATCAGCGCCAGAGGACCATATATAGAGTGACTGAGAGTATTGTCCGTTTCCAAAGACCTTTCCTCGACAAAGGAATCGCTTATCTTAAGCCACTGGTTCTACGTGATGTGGCAGAGGATATTCAGATGCATGAATCCACCATCAGCAGGGTCACCACCAACAAGTATGTCCACACCCCTCAAGGTGTCTTTGAACTCAAGTATTTCTTTAGTAGCTCCATTAATAGTCTTGAAGGAGATTGTGTGGCATCGGAGAGTGTCAAAGAACATATCAGGACTATCATCAAATCTGAAAGCGGATCAAAACCATACAGCGATCAGGAAGTAGCCGATCTGTTAAAAAACCTCAACATTAACGTTGCTCGACGAACAGTAGCCAAGTACCGAGAAACGATGGGAATTTTGCCTTCGAGGAAAAGAAAGAAACATGTCGGGCTACTGTAGGTTTGACTTTTGTCTTTTAGTTTGCTAGAGACCCTTTTTTCTTGAAAGGATATCATGCTTATGGATATATCAGTGACATTCAGACATATGAAACCCACGAAGAGTATAAAAATTTATGCCGAGGAAAAACTCTCAAAAATCAAGAAATACCTGGATGCCCCCATCGATGCCCATGTTGTGCTGTCGGTGGAGAAATTCAGACATATTGCGGATGTTACACTCAGTGTCAATGGCATATTGATCAAGGGAATTGAAGAGACCGATGATATGTACTCAGCCATTGATCAAGTCATGGACAAACTGGAAACACAGGTCAAGAAGTCCCGATCAAAAATAAGGAACAGGAGAACGGAAGGCAGGAAAGGCGAAAATGCCTTCGAAATAGAAGAAAGCAGCGAAGAGGTCTCTTTGGGTCTGGATACACCCAGGATAGAGGTGGAGAGGTTAGTGACTAAACCCATAGATCCCGAAGAGGCCGCAATGCAGCTTTCCGCTTCGCAACAGGATTTCCTTATTTTCCGAAACTCCCGTTCCGAAGAAATCAATGTTATTTATAAGCGTAAGGATGGAAATCTCGGACTGGTACTGCCTTCCAGCTAACCCATCTGAGAATTGTCCATTTACTCGAAAATCATGAGACTCTCAGACATATTAAGTCAAAATCATGTTATCCCCGACCTGAAAGCCAAAGACAAAAAAGGAGTATTGGCTGAGCTTGTGGATGTGATAGTTATTTCTGATCCGACACTTGACAAAAATTCGCTGGTTAAAGTCCTTTTGGAAAGAGAACGCCTCGGAAGCACGGGGATTGGCGATGGTGTCGCCATTCCTCATGGAAAATTCCAAGGTCTCAAGCGTCCCATTATCTCCTTTGGTCGAAGCCGGAAAGGACTCGATTTCGATGCCATGGACGGAGAGGCTGTATTCTTGTTTTTCTTATTGGTGGCGCCGGAAGATTCTGCCAGCATCCATTTGAAAGCACTGGCCAGAATTGCAAAAATTATCAAGAGCAGATCGTTTCGAGATATACTGATGCACGCTCCCACCGGGGAAGAGATCTATCAGGCAATTATACAAAACGATGAGCAGTTATAGGAATCAAGGGCTTAAGTATCCACCTGCACCGATAGCCGAAGAAAGCGAGTTATTCTCTCATGATAGGTTTGCTAATCGTCACCCACAGTAATCTAGGTGGGGAAATCATTAAGGCCGCGGAATTCATCGTGGGACGAATAGAGGCCACTGATACTGTCTCGATCACTGAAACCACGGACAGCGAAGGTATCCACAAAAAGATCCAGAAGAAAGTTGAGGGCCTTGATCGCGGTCAGGGTGTACTGATCCTCACAGATATGTTCGGGGGGACACCATCAAATATCAGTCTCTCTTTTCTCAAGGAAGGACAGGTTGAAGTTCTGACCGGAGTCAACCTGCCTATGGTATTGGCCATTGCCCGGAACCGTTCAGAACAGACACTGAGTGAAGTGGCCAAGACAGCCGAAGAGGCAGGAAAAATGAGCATTTCCTTAGCGAGTAAACTATTGATGGACTCGGGATGACCTCACTGGTATCTGTCACAACAGAGAATGCCCGATTCTATTTGCCTCAGGTATACGAGATCGAGAAGCTCTCCTTCCCGTCGCCGTGGAGCCTAAATGCCTTACAATCTGAAATCAAAAACCCGGTTTCACATCTCTGGGTTTTCAAGAAAGAAGAAATTCTTTCAGGGTATATCTGCTTCTGGATGTTTGACGAGGAAGCTCAGGTTCTCAGTGTGGCCGTTCACCCTCGTGATAGAGGGAAAGGTATCGGACATTATCTGTTGAAGAAGATGATTGAGAAGGCTGTCTTCAAAGGAGTGCAATATATTTGGCTGGAGGTCAGGCCATCAAACCTGACCGGTAAAAGGTTATATGAAAAGTTGGGTTTTGTAGAGATCTATCGGAGACCGAGATATTACTCCAACACAGAAGATGCCATTGTTATGGGTCTTAGTCCCCTTGCAGAAGAAATACATTACAGAATCTCAAATTCATAGCTGACAGGAGGCATAACATGTCGATAAAAGTCGCGATCAACGGTTTTGGGCGTATTGGGAGAGGAGTTCTTAGGGCAGGACTACCGAATCAAGATATAGAATTTGTCGCCATCAATGATCTCACGGATTCCTCCACCCTCAGGCACCTGCTTAAGTACGATTCCGCTCAGGGCACCCTGCAAGCCGAGGTTTCGAGCACAGACACTTCTTTGATTATCGATGGTAAAGAGATCCGGATCTTCAGGGAAAAAGACCCTTCTAAGATTCCCTGGAGCGAAGTGGGTGCTGAAATTGTCTGTGAGTGTACGGGTCTGTTCAGAGACAAAGAGAAAGCATCGGGCCATCTGGCTTCAGGGGCCAGAAAAGTCATTATTTCCGCCCCCGCAAAAGACCCGGACATGACGATTGTCATGGGCGTAAACGAACAGGAGTACAACCCCCAATCACACCATATCGTGTCAAATGCCTCATGTACCACCAATTGTCTCGCACCGGTCTGCAAGGTCCTGCTCGATCATTTCGGAATCGAAAGAGGGCTCATGACCACGACTCATGCCTATACCGGCGATCAAAGACTCCTTGACTTTCCCCACAAGGATCTCAGAAGAGCGAGAGCCGCAGCTCTCTCCATGATCCCTACAACGACCGGTGCGGCCAAGGCCGTCGCCCTGGTTCTCCCCCAACTCGCCGGTAAACTCAATGGGATGGCCATTCGGGTACCAACACCCAATGTCTCTGTTGTAGATCTGGTTGTGCTACTCAGCAAAACGGCCACTGTCGATGAAGTGAATAGTGCCCTGAAATCGGCCGCTGAAGGACATCTTAAGGGCATTCTCGCCTATTGCGAAGAGCCCTTGGTTTCCATTGACTTCAACAGGACCACCGTATCTTCCACTGTGGACGCGCTCTCTACGATGGCCATAGGAGATATGTTCAAGATCCTTTCGTGGTATGATAACGAATTCGGCTATTCAAGTCGTATGATCGACCTGGCCCTGCATATGGCAAAAAGCTGATTCCCGCAGAACAGGAGGTATTTCTACTATGACTGATCGAAGGCCCATGATTGCGGGTAATTGGAAAATGAATCTAAGTCTTCTGGAAGCGGCCTCCCTGGTCAAAGCCATAAGGGATGGCATTCAAGACCAAGGGGTAGATGTTCTGGTCGCCCCTCCATTTACAGCCCTCGGAGTCGTCAAGGGACTCATTGGAGACTCCGGAATTCTCCTATGCGCTCAGAATATGCACTGGGAATCTTCCGGTGCATATACCGGTGAGATTTCTCCAGCCATGCTGTCGGAAATAGGGTGTTCTCATGTTATCTTGGGGCACTCGGAGAGAAGGAGTCTTTTTAAAGAAACCGATGAGATGATTGATCTCAAAGCCAATGCTGCTGTCGTATCGGGATTGATTCCCATTATTTGTATTGGGGAAACCCTTGAGGAACGGGAGGCTGGGGAGACTTTTGAGGTACTGAAGAATCAACTGGCCGGTTCACTACATCACTTTGTGGACAATAAAAGCTTACCAAATTCCACTATTCTGGCCTATGAGCCTGTTTGGGCCATAGGCACAGGTCGGACCGCCACCCCGGAACAGGCCCAAGAGGTACATCAGTTCCTTCGAGAATGGCTCATCCAAAGCTTCGATGCCAATACGGCGCAAAGTATCAGGATTCTCTATGGAGGGAGCGTAAAACCCGATAACATAAAGGATTTAATATCAAAACCGGATATTGACGGTGCTCTCGTGGGCGGGGCGAGCCTGAAGGCCGATTCCTTTGTGCCGATTATAAGACTTGGGGAATAGGTAGGAATTTCTGTTGCAAAACCTTCTTTTTTCTGGCAATAATGGCAGATTATAGATAATTCATGAAGTGAGACCTTTGAAAAATACTCAATTTTGTTCAAGCTCAAGAAAGGCGAAAATTCTAACCCTCCCGATCACCATCGGGACAGTCAGGAATACCCGTAGTATTTCGAGGATTAGAATGTGAGCCTGACGCCGCTTGTCCCGCCATAGCCTTCGGCGACGGCGGAAGATTGGGCAAAAGGGAGTTTTTTTCAAAGGTCTCGAAGTGAAAGAAAAGGATTACAGATGGCACTTATTCTTGTTTTATTACATGTTTCCGTATGCATTGCCCTTATCCTGATTGTTCTCCTTCAGACAGGCAAGGGGGCAGATATGGGCGCCGCATTCGGCGGCTCTAGTCAGGCACTCTTTGGAAGCACCGGCGCCACTTCTTTCATGCACAAAGTAACTGCTGCCGCAGCAATCATTTTCATGCTGACCTGTATGGCGCTTACTCTTCATTTTGGAAGGGGCGAGACCTCCTCTGTTATGGAAGGCGTCTCTCAAACAGAAACCCCTGTTGCTACGGAAACGCAGACCCCGGACACTCAGGCTCCGGCCACTCAACCCCCGGACGCGCAGCCCCAGGGAGCTCCCGATACTCAAACGGAGGAATAGACTCATCTGCCTTTTCGTGCCGAAGTGGTGGAATCTGGTAGACACGCTATCTTGAGGGGGTAGTGGGCCAAAACCCGTGCGGGTTCAAGTCCCGCCTTCGGCACCATTTAGTTAAATTTTTTTTAAATGATTACAGGGAATTAGAGAGACACTCTAATTCCCTGTTTCTATTATGTTTTTTCTATTACTTTCTTTAACTTGGATTGTACTTCTGACGCTATTTCGCCGAGTTTTTCGTTTTTAATTGCCTGCATGGATGCAATTGGGTCAATGGCAGCGATCTCAACTCTGCCATCGACTCTTTGCTGAACAATAACATTGCATGGCAACATGGTGCCAATTTTGTCTTCTTCGAGTAGAGCTTTGTACGCGAATTTCGGATTACACGCTCCCAGGATCCGGTATTTTCTAAAATCAACATTAATCTTCTTTTTTAGTGCCCCTGTAACGTCAATTTCAGTAAGGACTCCGAAGCCTTCCTTTTTAAGCTCTTCAGTTACCTTTTTAATAGCTTCTTCGAAAGTCAAATCTACAACTTTATTGAAATAGTACGGCATTTCTTATTTCTCCGTTAATGTAAGGAAGTCAACCACCTTCGGCTGAAGCCGAAGGCTTGAGGTTCCGAGGAGTCAAGGGGTCAAGGGGCCAAGTGAAAAAACGATTATGCCTTCCCTTGAATCCTAGAATCCTGGAACCCTTGAATCCTGACTGTCTAAATAAAATCGAACTGAAGTTTTCACTAAAGACGAAGGATTTTCTCCCATTCCCAGAATGGGACATTAAAAATCATATTCATAAGACGTCGCTTTTCCGTTCCATATTCCATCAAACGAGATCTTTATGGACTATACCTGAGAAACGCGATCTGCACAACAAATCAGGACTGAACTATATATTATAAGCTAGTGCCCTTTAACATATATTCGCGGATTCAAGCAAAAGATGAGGTATGGGTTGTTCTCTCATTTCCAACCATCCTCCCCTCTCCTTGAAAATACATCTAAAAACATTATGTTAGCAGTAGAGAGTACCACAATGTGGCATGATATGTGTCATACCATAAATCCACGAGATAACAGGTGGAATAAGGAGGGATAATCATGACAACTCTAGAAACCACAATCAAAGATACAGGGAGCAAGACAATCGATCCGGTATGTGGTATGGAGGTGGAGCCTGATAAGACAGAGTTGGTTTCCGCCTATAACGGACACCCCTACTGGTTTTGCGCAGAGGGTTGCCGCAAGGCCTTTGAGGCCAATCCCGAAAAGTACCTGAAGCACAAGCACGCCAAGAAAAAGGGCTGGTTTGGCCGGTACCTGGAACGAATGGCTAAAATCAATGAGAAAGAATTCGGTAGTATTGGACCGCGTTGCTGTCACTAGGGGGGAAAAATGGCTTATCAAAAAATTGACTTGCCTGTAACCGGTATGACATGCGCTAACTGCGCTGCTACCGTTGAGAGAACCCTTAAGAAGAAAGTTCCCGGTGTTAACGATGCTGTTGTAAATTTTGGGACGGAAAGGGTTGCAATTGAATTTGATCCTGCGCTTACAAACCCTGCCGAATTGGCGGAAATAGTGAACAAGGCAGGATATGGCCTGATTCTTCCTGAATCGAAACGGAAAATAGAACTGCCTGTGATAGGCATGACATGTGCAAACTGCGCAGCCACTGTGGAACGGACATTGAATAAAAAGGTGAACGGGGTCAATTCTGCCAGTGTGAACTTCGGTACGGAAACAGCTACAGTGGAGTACGATCCGGTTGTCACGAATCTCCAGACAATGGCGGAAGCAGTAAAAAAGGCAGGGTATCAGCTTATTCTGCCTGCAGATGAAGGTAATGTAGAAGATGATGAGGAACAGAAAGCAAGGGAGCGTGAACTCAGGAACCAGAAACGCTTCTTTGTCACAGGTCTCATCTTTACACTACCTTTATTTGTTTTGAGCATGGCCAGGGATTTTTCCCTTGTTGGAGAATGGTCACATGCTGCATGGGTTAACTGGCTCTTCCTTTTTCTTGCCGCCCCAGTGCAGTTTTATACCGGTTGGGGATTCTACACGGGCGGATGGAAAAGTATCAGGGCAGGCTCTGCCAATATGGATGTTCTTGTAGCCCTGGGATCTTCCGTTGCCTTCTTCTACTCCCTGACCGTACTCCTTTTCCCTAATATAGGAGAGCATGTCTATTTTGAAACATCGGCCCTTATCATTACCTTAATAAAGCTTGGAAAACTCCTGGAGGCAAAAGCCAAAGGACAGGCATCGTCAGCCACCAGAAAGCTTATGAATCTTGCCCCAAAGTTCGCTCATCTCGAACAGGAGGATGGACAGACCATGGATGTTCCGGCTGATCAGGTCAGGCCCGGTCAGACTATAATAGTCAGGCCTGGGGAGAATGTTCCAGTCGATGGTGTGATTATATCCGGCCATTCTTCTATTGATGAGAGTATGCTTACTGGTGAATCGATCCCTGTTGACAAGACCAAAGGAAGTAAAGTCTTCGGAGCAACAACCAACCAGCAGGGACTTCTAAGCATCAGGGCGACCGGGGTTGGATCGGACACAGCGCTGGCTCAGATAATCAGGCTGGTTCGTCAGGCTCAGGGTTCAAAAGCCCCCATTCAGCGTCTCGCAGACAAAGTCGCGGCTGTTTTTGTCCCGGTTATTATTCTAATTGCCTTAATCACCATGGCAATCTGGTGGGTGGCCCTGGGAGAATTCGTACCCGCAATGATTCGCATGGTTGCTGTTCTGGTCATTGCATGCCCGTGTGCATTGGGGCTTGCAACTCCAACGGCCATTATGGTGGGAACAGGAAAGGGCTCCAATATGGGAATCCTCTTCAAGAACAGCGAAGCACTTGAGACCGCCCACAGACTTAAAACCGTCATGTTTGACAAGACCGGAACAATTACTCGGGGGAAACCGGTCTTGAGTGACTGGGTGCCTTTGGAAGGCAATGAAGAAGAATCGCTCATCCTTGCTGCAAGTGCAGAGACGGGCAGTGAACACCCCATAGCAAAAGCAGTGGTGAACGGTGCCAGAGAAAGAGGCTTGTCACTTATTAAACCGGATGATTTTCGCTCTGTCAGCGGATATGGATTAGAGGCTCTGGTTTCAAACCATGAAATACGTGTGGGTAAACCCTCCTGGTTCGAGATGGAAGACCAATTAACATCGAAAGCATCCGAAATAATTCATGGGCTTGCGTCCCAGGGAAAAACCGTAATGATTGTAGAAATCGATAGAAATATCTCCGGGGTGATCGCCGTGGCTGACGAAGAGAAAGAGGGATCTAAAGAGGCTGTCAATGAACTTCAGAACATGGGTATCACACCTGTCATGTTAACCGGAGACAGCCGGGAGGCGGCAGAGGCGATTGCGAGGAAAGTAGGTATCGAAAAGGTTGTGGCGGGTATTTTACCGGACCGCAAGGAAGAAATTGTCCGTAAAGCCCATGATGATGGTGAAGTGGTAGCCATGGTAGGCGATGGTATAAATGATGCTCCTGCCCTGGCAAGGGCTGACGTGGGTGTGGCTATCGGAAGCGGTACTGATGTTGCGATGGAGGCAAGCGATATCACTCTGGTGGGCGGCGAGCTATCCGGTGTGGCAAGAGCGATAGAGTTGTCCAGGGCTACTATGCGGACAATCAAACAGAATCTGTTTTGGGCATTCTTCTACAATGTAGCACTCGTTCCTCTGGCGGCAGGTATACTCCATACTGTCTCTCAGGTTCCTGGAGTCATAAGGGACCTTCATCCTGCCATGGCCGCTGGCGCGATGGCCTTTTCGAGCGTTACGGTAGTCATGAACAGCCTGAGGCTTTCAAGAAAAAAATTGTAGCCAGGTTTTTTTCTATCCCCCTAATGAGTCATAAGTGGTATTAATTAGGGACCTGACTTTTCGGGAGGTCCCTGACTAATACACAATAAGGAATTCGGCCTAATACCCCATCCACAACATAGCGTGTGTATAGTCAACCACCTTCGGCTGAAGCCGAAGGCTTTAGAGTTCAAGGAGTCAAGGGGTCAAGGGGCCAAGTGAAAAAACGATTATGCCTTCCCTTGAATCCTGGAATCCTGGAACCCTGACTGTCTAAATAAAATCGAACTGAAGTCTTCGCCTAAAGGCGAGGGATTTT
>CAZFMX010000071.1:0-16531 GCA_964520425.1 uncultured Desulfobacteraceae bacterium | reverse complement strand
AGAACAGCGGAGGGGGGAGGCTTCACCCGGCTCTAACATCCTGAAATGACCAGGCCGTGAGGCTCGGAATCGGAGAAAAGATGCTATGACCCGTATGCCTTTAGAATAGGTATAGAGTATTTACTCCCTTTAATCCTACTCATAAACCGGAAGAGCTATCCATATAAGTCTATAACATTCGGAGGGAAGGGGGATTGACCATCGAAGAAGGTAGGGATAGGGGAAAAAGACTGGAGCTGATTCGTGGCGGCTATCCCCGCAGGACTCAGATCGGGGCTCTGACTATTGTCGCGTCATTGGAGAAGGACCCTCCCTTTGAGGTGGATGCAATAGCCGTGGAAGAAGACACCTTCCTCGTGTTGAGTACCGATAGGAGGGTGAGTGAGATCAGCGAACCGCTAATCAAGATCATGACAAAGGTGATTAACACGCGGCCCAGAAGGCCCGGGAGTGTGATCGTTCAAGAAAAAACTCCTCTCCGGCTACTTGCCGTTATTCATGATCTAAATGAGGAGCCCACTTGGTGGGAGGATTGGGTTACACGTGCTTTGAAAGGGATTTTCCATGAAGCTGAAATGAGGAAGCTGAGATCGATTGGAATCCCTTTTCTGGGGACCTTGCACGGTACCATGGAAAGAGGACGCTTCCTTGCGCTTCTACGTTCAAGCATCGAAAGCGTCTCTTTGCATCACTTGAAACAAATATGGCTTGTCGTCCCTACTGGAACCAGCAGTAAGCTCTTTGAGGTTTTTAAGGATTTATGATTCCGGTTCTTTACCCGACTCATCAGATTCTGATTCCGGAAGAAGGCCTTGAATAGAATCTGTGATCTCCTTTGCTTTCCAGGTTTGGAGATAAAAGGGAGAATCGTTCATTGAGGATAACCCAGGAATTTCCGAGTCTTTCTCTTTGCGTTTTTCAAACAAGGAAATGCTGTATTCGCTTCCTTCGCCTTTGAGGATTACTGAATGGGTGGGATTCTGAAGTTCCGCTTTCAGGGAATCCTCCAGATAACCCGAGCATTTCAAGTCTGACAGGGCAGAGAGAAGGCGACCCACGGCACCTTCTTCCACAGTCTCTCCACCGGATGTTACCCAGACAGTCTTTATCTCTTTTTTTGCTTCTTCTTTATCAACTGCCACAGATCCTTCTGCCGCGGAATCTGAAGACGCTTCGGTCACTTCCTTCTTGTTCAAGGCCAGGGTTTGTTCCCCTGACCGAATATTGACCTCTGTCATGTCATTCTTGTCAAAGATCAAAACCTGCTTATCGCGAACATCATTCAGGGAGAGTTCGACATTCCGTCTGAAATTCCCCTCGGCAAGATAGACTGATTTGTCCTCGGGCAGCTTGATAAAGGTATGTCCATATGTATTAGCCGCTTTACCCACATCAAGCTCCCTTACCAGCTGAGTCCCCACCCAGGCCTTTACGGTGATCTTTTTGTCATCGGAAATACCGTACCGCACGTAACTGGCCGATTCGGAAACAAGCTCGGTAACTCTCAAATCTTGAAGAAGAGAGAGAATGTCTGCCACTTTTGTCTTGTCTGCCGGATATTCTTCTGCGCCGACCACCCATTCGTCGTCCTTTTTGATCAAATCCAGTTCATTATCTGACGACTTCAATTCGATCCTAGATATCTGATCAGAAGCTAATTCTTTGAACTCCGGCAGTTCATAATATGTTCGATCTGATTTTCGAAGTGCCAGATACAAAACCAAAGCGATAATGACAATCACTAGAATGGTGTATTCCTTTTTCATTGTGCTGTTATCCTCATTCCTTGAACATCGTCTGAATCTTCTTCTTTCTGGCGTGTCGATACAACATCATAGACAGGCCAAAAAGGACCACGAGGCAAGGCAACCCCGCAATGTTAAAGATCTTGATAAACGATTTCACAGTCGGTGTGGTATCAGAAAGGGGATTCAACTTCTGAACCTTACTTCTCATAACAGCGATATCCTCGCGATTATTCATCATATCAATGATGTTCAACACGAAGAGCGTGTTCGGGGAGTTCGTTTCGTCGCTGAGCACGTTGTCTTGAAGCATGTCCCCCGAAGCCATGAGAAATATTTTAGCTGGTAAACCTTTAGCGATAAAATCCCCTGTTTCCTCAATCCGTTGGAGAGCAGGATCCGGCGTCTTATCATCTGGGATGGCGTCTTCATCTTTTTTACCTTCATCCTCTGATTCCGGATTTTCCTGTTCAATAATCTTCTCCGGGATAGGTTTTCCATCAAAATAGCTTGAGAATTCGCCTTCCAGAAGAACAGCCAAAGGCATGCTTTTCCTTTCGGCCTGCGACATAGGTGGCCGGATAAGTAAGGGATGAAGAGTGATTTTGTCTCGCATCTCCCAGGATTTATCAGATGAAGAGATCAGGATATGGCTTGTGATCCGGTTTTCGGAAAGCCTCTTCTCATCCAATTCCAAAGGAGAGACTTTCAACGTCACCATCTCCTTGATCATCTTCAAAAAGGGAAGCTCATGATTAATATTTTCATTCCGAATGATCGGGGCATAATAGATGGGTTGCTCGCCACCGCCCGTCTCAGGGGAAAGCCGCTGTGAAAAACAGCTTTCGTCACAGACCACGGATTTTCTTATCCTCACTCCATAATGATCCAGCAGCTTTTCGAGCCTTGAGTTAAAAGCTACAAGCTCGCCTAGCCTATTGTTTCTCATGTTCTGCTGATTACCCTCTGCCTGTTTCAGTACATCCAAGAATAGGATCAGGTTTGTTCCTCGCATGAGTGCCTGGTCAATCTGATAGAGTTCGTAGTCGGTGAATTCCTCCATGGGTCTGGCAATCACCAGGGATTTGAGGCTTGAGGGGATGGGATCGTCTTTGATGTTAAGCTCCTTAATTGTATAGTTCTGTGAAAGCAGAGAAGAGAAATTTTTTAGAGCATCAGGCGGTTGTCCTCCGTAAGGAGAATATCCCGCGATACTCATGGTTCCATGATCAGAGATGTACCCGATATTCTGATTGATATCAATGAGGGTTTCCACGTTTTCGTTGATGATGTTTTCCATTTGATTCAAATCCTGCAACTGATACTGGGTGCCTATGATGGGGATACGCATGACTCTGAGTACGGGGATGTTGCGAACCTTGCCGTTATATTCCATGACCAGCCCAATGAGACCATCTCCTTCCGGAACGTCATCGGATAGAGCCGGCCATTTGAGTTGCATAAGCTTATAATCCTTAGCTGTGGTCTGGAAATCAGTGTCAATGCTTGGATCGATATATGAATATTCCAGTTTTCCATACATCCTGTCATTGATGGAGGCGACGATCTCTTGCAATTTATCCGGGTAGCTTTTTAAGTCCTCTATACCCATAAAAGGGGCCACATTTTTTAAGACAGAAGACATATAGAACTTGAGTTGAATCTTGTTCGGCAGTTCCAGAAGAGCACTGACTTTATTGTTCAATTTTTGTATGGAGGTCGTCAGTTTATACTCCAGACCGTCAACAGAGGTGATGACGGGGATCCTCTCTACCATGTCTCCATGGATAATGACCAGTCCCATATAGGCCTTCACAAATTTGACCTCATCCTCTTCGATAACCTGGATCTGGACCGGTTGGATGCCGTAGTTTTCGGCCATGTGCTGATTCTCCATGGCCGACGGATTCATCCCTTCGGTATCCGGGCTGACATTATAGAACCGATAATTGAAAAACCGGTTGGCCCTCAGAGCATACTCCTCAAGCAGGTCACGAAGATACCTTTCAAGATTGTTGTACGGGGCATCCAGCTTTTCCGTGAAAAACACATTGATTGTCAAGGGTTCGGTGAGTGTTTCCACGACAGTCTTGCTGGCCTGAGAGATGGAGTAAGTATGATTTTCCGTCAGATCCAACCTGAAGAAGAGTGTTATCCCGGCGACATTAATCAAAACAACCACCAGAAGATAGACTGCGAATTTTGTATAGGTAGCGACCCTTTCTTTCGACCTCATCTTTGTCTCCTTACTCCTTTTCCTGCATGACGAGATGTGAACCATAAAGACCAATAAAAACCACACTCAAGAAATAGATGATATCACGCGAATCGATCACTCCTTTGGCGATATTGTTGAAATGAGAGCTTGCCCCAAGGTAGCTGATGACACCCAACAAGGGAACGGGAAAGAAATAGAGCATGGCATGAATCAATGTTAGGGAAAAACAGATCACTGTTCCCACAATGAATGCGACGATTTGATTTCTCGTAAGAGATGATGTAAAGAGCCCAATGGCCGCGTAGGCGGCGGCCAGAAGGATAGCACCCATGTAGCCTCCGATAACCGGTCCCCAATCCAATTCTCCTAGGGTGGATACACAGATGGGATAAGAGAGAGTGGGAAGGAGCGCTGCGGTCATAAAGAGGACCGCCGCCAGGAATTTGCCTAGTATAATATCCTTGAAGGAAACAGGCAGGGTGAGGAGTATTTCATAAGATCCCACATTGAGTTCTTCCGAAAAAAGCCTCATGGTCACCGCGGGGATGACGAAAGCAAACGTGATTGGAAGGAGGTTGAAAAAATTCCGTATCTCAGCCTGGTTGTACAAGAAGAATGTCGAGAAGAAGAACCATCCTGTGACCACGAGAAAAATGGAAATGACAATATATGCAATGGGAGAAATAAAATAGTCCTTGAGTTCCTTACGCAAAATGTGAAGGGATTGCTGCATGTCAATTCTCCTTGGTCAATTCGCGAAATATGGTTTCCAGAGTCTTCGCCTCCTGGCGAAATTCGATAAGAATCCAATCGGTATTCTTGACGCACTCGTAGATCGCCGTCCTGGGATCCTCTTGTAGCCGACAGCTCAGTCGTATTTCCAGACTAGACTCATCGTCGGCGTCCACCTGCTGAATCGTGTCAACCCCATTGATAACGGATAGCCTGCTCTCGACATCGTCAAATGAGGCATTGAGCAGGCCGAGATGAATGATGTTTTCCTTTCCTCCGGATTGTTTCAGGGCCTGAGTGCTGTCGTCCGCTACAATTTTGCCTTGATCGATGATCACCACTCGATCGCAGGTGGCTTCCACCTCGCTGAGGATGTGAGTGGACAGGATGACCGTCTTTTCCCTACCGATTCTTCGGATGATTTTCCGAATTTCAGCGATCTGGTTCGGGTCCAGCCCTGAAGTGGGCTCATCCAGGACGAGGATTTCAGGATCGCTCATCATGGCATGGGCCAATCCCACACGCTGATTCAGCCCTTTGGATAGCTCGCCGATACTCTTGTGCATGATCTCTTTAAGGCCGCAAAGCTCCGCCAGATCATACATCCGTGCCGTTTTTTCTTCGTTTTGAAGTCTGCGGATGTCAGCGATATAGTTCAAATAGTCATAAACCAGCATGCTGTGATAGAGAGGCGCAGATTCGGGCAAGTACCCAATACATTTTTTAATTTCCAGAAGATCCTTATCAATGGTGAAGTCTTTGACCCGGATCGTCCCGGAGGAAGGAGGGAGATAGCCGGTCAGCATTCTCAATATACTGGTCTTACCGGCCCCGTTGGGACCTAATAATCCCAATATCTCACCCTTATCAATGGTCAAATCAATATGATCCACCGCGCACAAGTTATCATAGTACTTTGTCAAATCTTCCACATGGATCATGCTACTCTCCTTGTTTGCTTAGTCTTTACTGAACGGTCTAATAGGGTCGTGGTCTGTTATGGATTATTATGTGTGGAAAAAATCGTCGAAAGGCCTCTCCATTTATTAAAGCGGAAGTATAAAAAAAGAGTCGTTTCGGGTCAAGGGGAAATATCACCCCTGATCCACCATCAAGCTGTCATCTGCTGTGTTGCCTTCGGTCGCTTCTCCTTGCGGCGTATTGTTTATACGCCTCAGTCGGCGCTTCTCGGCGCCTTGCAGCTAACACCTTGCTGGTGCCCATGGATTCCCCAAAATCCTTAGTTATCATTGCCTATCAACAAATTTGATGGTGGATTTTGGTCGCTGTGATCAAGGGGACGGTGTCAAAGGAGCGAAGATGGATTTTTCCTGGATTATCAGTCCATTGGGTATCCGGGTTAGATAGTGGGAAAAGGATATTATCAGGAGGTTCTTTCTCGTCAATCTCCGGTCTAGAGCCCGGGAAAATCCCCACGCAATTGGCGCTGGCTTGTAGATGGCCTATCGGTTGCGGGTATTACATTCCTTGGTCAAGTACTGCTTGACACACTGGGCCAAATCCTCTACTCTTCGATCCATAGGAAACAAATTCTTATCACACACATTCCTTGTCACAAACATCTCGAGCTAAGAGTATTACATAAGCCCGACAGAAAAGCGGAAAATAAAGAAACATCCAGGGATTTCAAAATGCTAACCCGTTTAGATGATACGCTGGATCCCCTGATAAGAGCATTCAACCGTGACAAACTGAAGCATCGTTTTGTTGCGCTCCTTTCGCCGACATGACCGAAGTGAATTGACGACGGTACCCGGGCGGTACAAGAGGGAATTCTGAGCCCTTATCCGGATGCGGATCTTGATATTCTGGTCATATGGATTGCCATGATGGGCGGCGATTCCTATAAAGCTGCTCAGAAAGCTGCTGGAAAATTCAAAGATGGACGTGTAAGACAATTCTACGATCCGGGAAAGGTAGCCGGTAAGGCATTTTCCAAGAGTCTCGGCCATGATGGCAACGTGGCCTGGGATATTTATCTATTTTATCCAGTCCAATCGGAATGGCAGGAACTGCCCCCGGTTCCGGAGGTATTCATGCACCAGCTGCGTGACAGTTGGGCGGACCAGGACCGCTTTTTCGAAAAGGACATGCTGAAGGCAGAACTGACCAAGGTCATGAAGTTCCTGTTTCCATAGTATATTTGGACCTCTATAATGTCTGATAGAGTGATACAAACGCTGTTCATGATCCTGTTGCAGGTGATATTCCTGTCACTAGGCTGTGGAAATCAATCTGCTGACACGACTGAGGATGGAAAGGCGAGGGAAGCCACCCAGGATTCCAGGCTGGAAGAGGAATTGTTAATGACTGCTTCTTCGATAGAGTCAACAGAAACTGATGTGTCTCAAGACAAGCCCATTCAAGGCACCTCGTCCGAAACGGCCAAAAAGGAATCTCTCCAGCAACAGTCTTTAGGTGAAGTGGATTGGGGGCGTGAAGTCGATCTTGATGAGATGATCACAATGGCGAAGAAGGGCCAGATTGTGGAAATACAGTGGCACATAATGCCGAACATCCTTCGCGCAGAGGCGTCGGACGGTGAGGTTTTTCATCTAAGAAACGAGAACAAAGGGGTCGACCTGCGCAACGCTCTCATAAACGCGGGCGTCAAAGTCGGAAAGGGAGGGGTCCTATTTCGACATCTGTTCTGAGATTGAAAGGATCCCGGGGAATAGTCCTGGTTCAGGACTGAGTACAAATGAACATCAAATAGAAAGGACGGTCGGGTAAAAACCATGATGACATTGGCGATTAATGGAATACCCATATTGGTGGCTGTGCTCGCTGTGAGTATCGCAATTAAGAAATGGAATGTCTTGCGTGATCGTCGGCAGATCCTTATGATTCTAAAAAACGCCCTGAATGATCGAAAAGCATTCTGGAGCGGCATTCTTATAGCCTTTTTCTATCTGGCGGTATTCATGATCCTGGGGGGGAAAGGCGGTCGTATTCATGTTTTGTTTGGCCGGCTAATATGGAACACTACACCGGGAGAGGTGTTGACAGGACTCTTACTGGCAATTCTCGTGATGATGTCCATGGCCCTGTTTGTTTTCGGCGTACGCTTATTGGGTGCAAAACAATCAGGGAAGAAGAGCGGGATGGGATTTTTCGGATCTCTTCTGGCGTTATTAGCGGGTTTCTGTCCCTGATGACTCCCCATATTATCAGCTCTGGGTGGAGCTGCGGGTGCATTGTTTTTAGGCTATTTTTGGAACATATTGGTGGTTCTTTCAGCAGCCATATTAATTCTAAGTATTTTATACACGGCAACGATCCTGAAGGCCGCCGAAGGTTGAGGCTGACCATCCACTTCGCCCTAGTTCAGGGCGTTCGATGGAGCCTCAGAGGCTTTAATGAGGGTGTGAATTCAATTTAGAAGCGACACCAAACAGTGTCGCGAACAGGGAGGAAAAAGCATGAAAAGGATTTTGATATTGCTTGTCCTGGCGTTGACTGCCATGCCGGCAATGCATCCAGCATTCGCGTCGTCGGCCAAAGATTCTGACTACACTTTGACGGTGCTGAATCCTCAAGGGCCTGTTGAGAAGGTCAGGGATCTGGCTCCCCGGCTTGACACTCTGGAGGGCAAAAAGATTGCCATGTGGTTATCGGCTAGCCCGGATCAGTTTTATGCGGGCAAGGGATTGGAACTCTACAATTTGTTGGAGAAGATGCTCAAGGGAAAATATGCCGATATCCAGATCGTGCCTTTCGCAGACCTGCCGATGAAATTCATGCCCGAGAATGAGGTAGTGGAAGCGATTGTTGCGACTCAACCCGATGCCATCGTGGTTGGCTTCGGTGGCTGATGAGGGTGCCTAAGCGCGATGGGGTCCATCGCCATCACTCTTGAAGAAAAAGGTATTCCCACTGTGACCCTTTATAACGAGCGTCATGAAAAACGGTTTATGGGTACAATCCTTCCCAAGGGATACATAGATTATCCGGCCAGTAACTTTAATGAATACGATACCTTTACATCAGAAGGAATCAAGACCCTGGCTCCTCAAGCTTTTCAGTTTCTGGTCAAAGGCCTAACAACCTGGAAGCCTGAATACATGAAGGAGCAAGGCGATAAATGGGTTCCTAAGGAAGATGAATTTTCTTACACTGCAGCTTCATATCAGGACGCCCAGGATCAGTTCAACAGTTCTTACCTGAAAATGGGCTGGGGCGATGGATTGCCTCTGGTGCCGCCCACACGCAAGCGTGTGGATGCATTGCTGGAAGGCACACCGATTTCTTCGTCAACTGTTATCAGCACGTGGGGGCCGTCCAATGCTGAGTTTACAGTGGAAAAGATTGCAATTGTATCGGCTATGGCTGGCGCCGAGCCGAAATATATGCCGGTGATTATTGCGGCTCTGAAAGCCATTACTTCCGTTCCATGGGATGCTTATTGGCCGGTCATGAGATCAGCGGTTCCGCTGGTGATTGTGAATGGTCCATATGCAAAGGAAATAGGCATCAATTCTTCCGCCAATGCTTTCGGACCGAACCCCAAGTATCACGCCAACGGCGCGATCGGGAGGGCCATTAACCTTGCTCTGGCTACCATCCCCGGAAACGGCCGAGGCTTAAAGCCCTCCAACCTGGCGGGTAATCCGGCATCTTACGCCGGGATTGTTATCGCGGAATCAGAGGGTGTGGCTTCTCTAGTCCCAGGATGGGATCCGGTGAGTGTTCAACTGGGCTTTCCTGCGGGTACAAACCTGGTGACGGTACTCGGTGTCGATCATATGGATATGAGCATCTCGGGATCGATAGCAAACGTCGCAGCATGTGTCGCTCCTCATAAGGATATCTGGCCTAGGAGCCGGGAGACCTGGGAAGCCCAGTATGCGGGAGCATTGGCAGTCACCGAAATGCAGATTGTAACCGCGGGTTTTATGGGAGCTGCAAACAAGGCAAGTTACGCACAGGATCTTTGGGAATTTGCCCGCGTCCCGATAGACAGATTTAAAAGCTTGGTTCTGACAAGTGAATTTGGAGGACCCGCAGAACCCAGTGAATTTGTAACATCTCTATTGGCGGAACCCGAGGTTATTGAAAAAGGAGTGCCTGTGGCGGCCTCACCGGACAAGTTTCTGGTCGTGGCCACCGGCGGGCATTGAGGCTGAGCGGCCTTTTCGTGGCTCGGTGCGAGCCGCTGGATAAGCGTTCCTGTTTCAGTAGAGATCATGCTTCCGTAATTCGTGGATGTACTAGTAGTTTTAACCACTCTTGATTCTATTCTCCGCCGTTTTTGTTGTTTTTTGTCAGTCTCGGAAGCGGGAATCTAGATTCCGGATAAACCCTTTGGGCTTTCCGGAATGACGACTTGACAGAGGGTCATTCCTTCATTGAAGAGGCTTGGACTCACATGCAGCCTCCAAGGCAAGGCTTGTCCCTGGCGTTGCAAAAGTTGAGGATGCTGTAGATCCGCGGCGTCAAGGGTGAAGCTGTAGTAAAATACCGCGAATCCTTGACAACAAAGGAGATGCAGTACCCTCGACTTTCCCGAAGGGTGAAAAACGTGACAAATTGAATGGATCAAATTGGACTTCACATTTGGTGATCTCCAGAAACAGTCTCGAATTACGCAAGATCCTTGTCATTATTGTTTTCTGAAACCCCTTGTCATGTTTTTCATGCAACGATAGGGGTATCTTGGACTTGACCAGTGCTCGGTATAAGACTATATGGTATCCACAATCGACTGAAAAAAAGGAAGGTATAATCATGTGCCCCAAAAAGCCAGTGAATGGATTGACACGAAGGGATTTTCTCGCAGGAACGGCTGCCGCTGTGGCCGGAACGGCCGTTCTCACGAAAATCGCGCGTGCATCAGAAAAAACCAGAGAAAAGGAGGCGACACCAATGGAGACGATGAACACATATGGGTCGGATCTCTTAAACATGTTGGTCCTGAGAACATATCCGATCGCGATTAAAATGCTGAAGGACGAAAGCGAAATCCCGGAGGGCGCCGTAAGACCGAAAAAAGACTTAGGAGAGCACTATTCCGCCTGTCAGACGTTTGGCATTGTACGCCGGCGAGGCACAACCCTAGCGATGTTTATCGAGGATCACTGGTGTTTCGAACCGATCATCGGTTACGGGCTGGTGGAGCCTCCCGAAGACTTCATGGAAGGATCCGGCAGCGCCTTTTTTGTTCAAGACAAGGAAGCCGCCAAGCGGCGTACCCAAGAAATCACCCTCCTGCCATACGGTAAATATGCCGGGATGGTGTTGGCGCCTCTTCATAAAGCCAACTTCGCCCCGGACTTGACCATGATTTACTGCAATGCGACACAACTGCGGCACATGTTATTCGCCCTGATGCTTAAAAACGGGTACCGTGTCACCTCCACTCTCGATCCAATCTGGTCTTGTGTACATTCCATTGTCCCGTCCCTTATGACTGGAGAGTGCGAAGTCACTGTGCCCGATCCAGGGGATTTCGAGAGAGCCGGAGCTTCTGATGATGAAATGGTCCTCACGGTCCCGGTTGGTAGAATGAAAGAAATGATGGACGGCGTGTACCATTACGAGAATATGGGCATGGGATATCGTAGTTTCAGCCACGAATTGAAAGGTAATTTCCGGCAGCCTCCCTTCTACATAGACTATTTCAAAAAGTGGGGACTAGACGTACAGGAATAAACGCTCTCAGGGCGGTCCGGTATCTCTCTTTCTTTTGGGCATAATGCCGGGTTGGATGAATGAGGTCAAAGAATAAACTCCGCGTTGGCATCGGCAGCATGCGGCGATATTGTGGGGCACCTTGTGGATGTGCTTGCTATAATATTTTAAGGTTCAATTCCATATAGATTGCCCCCATTAATCGGATTATCTCTATATGGCTCTATTTTGATAAAGCCCAGTGATTTGTATAGTTGATTTGCGGTTTCCATTGAAGAGAGAGTATCTAATCTCATATATTCATAGCCCAAGGTTTTTCCTGATTTGATAGCGGATACTGCTAATAGGTTTCCCGCTTTTCTACCCCTAAATTCATGCCTTACATACAACCTTTTCATTTCGCAAATGTTTTTCTCAAAACGTCGAACTCCTACACAGCCAATAGCCTCATTTTCGGATAAAGCTAAATATAAACTGCCTGTTGGTGGAGAATATTGAATGGGAAAATTCTCTAACTCATTATCGAAATTCTGAAAGCATAAACTAAAGTCCAATGACGCAGCATATTCCAAAAAAAGGGACTTTGCTTGTGTAATCAATTCATCAGTATTTGCTTCAATAATCCTTATCATTTTTTAAGATTATAACGTTCTGCTCAAGGGCAGTGTGGTTTTTTCGTTGTCACGAGCAGCAGCTTGTTAAAGAATTAGTCAATCTGTTTTGCTTTTTCTATTGCCATTAAAGCATTTCGATGGAATATTTCATAAGGAATACCAGTATTAAGATGGCCAAGCATTTTATGATATTCAACTTCAGAGAGTTCGACCAAATTCGGCAAATAAAAAATCTTCTTCAACGTACCGGTTTTTTTCTGAAAAGACTCAATTATTTCGGTTATCAGAGGATTTTCAATATGATTTCTATTCCAAGGACAAGCTTGCTGACATATTTCACAATCAATCACTCTGTTCTCCATAACGGCCTGTGCCTCTTCAGGTAAATGATCCATTTGCAGACAATGTGAAAGACATTTGTTCCTATCCAACACATATGATTGCTCAAGAGCTGATAGAGGACATGCTTTCTGGCACTTATTGCATTTGTGACATAAATTAGATTCTTCTGTGGTGTTATGATCTAGTTCAGCATTTGTTATAATCCCACCAAGTGCTAAAAATGTCCCATACTTTTTTGAGATAAGCAAAGAATGTTTGCCCTGCCAACCCAAACCGGCCCTTACTGCAGCAAGTTTTAGCGGGAGATTCGAACTATCCTCCACAGAACTATTGCAGGCAATAGCTTGATATCCTTCACTCATTAAAAAACTAAGGATGGGTTCAAGAGGTTTAACAACATCAAGGAAAAAGCCGGAAAGATAAAGCCTGCTTGTTCGTCCATACCAGGGATTTGTCCAATCTTTGAGGATCAAGCCTCCGATGTATATACCCGTAACAATAATAGTTCTCGCGTCTTGCAGTGAGAGTTTCGGATCCCGTCGTCGAGAGTGGCTTAAAGCATAGTTTGGAAAATCGGATGTGTCAGCGAATCCCAAAACATCGATTCCTGCGGAATATGCGAGATGTCTAATTTCTTTTGAAAGAGACTCTTTATTCATGCTTTTATTGCTTATGTCAGTATGTGCTAACCAGTGATTATAAGGTTTCTGGCTAACGCTCTTTGCCGCGAGCTATCATAAAAGATGGTAAGAATAAAGACTGACGGGGCTACTACTTTCCCTGCAAAGGTAAGAACTAGCCCGACTCCTTTTACATCTGTGGCTAAAACTCTCAATCGTCTTGATCTTGATGAAGAACCATATTTTTCGTTCAAGTACTAGATAAGAGCTTATTGCTCAGAATCCTAACATGTGTCATCTCTTCTTTAATGATATCGTCGATTTTGTTTTTCCCCAGACTTTCCGGCACAAACTCCTTCATTCCCTGATAAAAGACAATGGATTTTTTCTCAAGGTCTATAGCCGTCCTAAAAGCCCTTTTCATTTTTTCTTCCTCAGTTAGATCATCGGGAAAGACAAAATCCTCATCAGCATTCCCATCAAAGATTCGAAGGTCGGCCAAAGCCCGAAGATACTGGGCGGACTCCTCTTCAGGATCGAAGATCGTTGACTTCTTGTCTTTATCCGACAACTCAGCTCTCATTGATATAAAGATCTTTTCGTGCTCTTCTTCCATTTCAGCAAGTTTTAGAAACAGATCCCGAACATCACTCTTAGGGTTTCTTTCTGCGATCTCTTTATAAAATCGTGCTCCATTTCTTTCAATCTGTTCCGCCATCTCGAATATTTCATCCACATTAAAATCATAGGCCATGATCATTCACTCCTTTCATCTACAGACTCTTACCCCGGTTGTTATGCTCTTTTATATTCTTACTCAATTAGTCGATCAAGGGCTCATATTATGTTCCAATATGAACAAGAGTCAAAGAGAGAATTTACCCCTTCTTCTGTGAAGTGTTGAGGGCCTACTTTTTCACACGCCTTACCTCAAAAACAACGGGGTTTTGTGCATCGGAACAGGCTATTTGTGTCGTATCAGGATTTGAAAGCCATGGAAACTTGCCATCAAAAGCCATGACGGCAGCAACGGGGAATATGGAGTCAAAGGCCCCCATGCATATACCTGCGGGAGTACAGTAGTTTCTAATGATCCACTTATCACCAACTTGGTGTCCTTGAGCACAATGTCCTTTTTGGGATACGACCTTAACGACTACATCATAAATCTCTGCCATATTGTGGTCTCCTCTGATGTGATGTTAGGAATCGCCATACGGAGTCAAAGTTCCGTGATAAGGCGGACATGACGGAATCAATGGGGCGGACTCAGGATATATGTTCTCAAAAACTATTGAAATATCGAAGAAAAGTCAAGAAAAAGACCACTAATGGTTTGAATTTATTGGGTTCATTATGGGTATTTCTACTCATTCCGATATAAGTAGAAATGCGTATTCTTGTGCCAGGATAAACCGAAATAGACGCGCCTGGAGAAATTGTTGAGTTTTTAGGGTGACATTGTTAGCCTAGTGTCCATCCATTTAAATACGTAAAAACATACAAAAACAACAGAGAGAAACGAAACATCGTGTCGTATACGGGAGAGATGCGAGCAATCATACAGAGGAGTAGTACAATGAGAAAGGCTTTCATTCGTGCAGCGACAATCATTTTGTTCCTGATCTCTTTAATCTTTTCATCCTGTTCGTCGTCTCCGAAAGGACTGGCGTTATACGATCCGCAGGTTAAGGAACTGTTGGAGAAAATGACGCTCAAAGAAAAAATCGGGCAGATGACCCAGCCCGAACAGGATCAGGTGTTTAGCAATCCGGGAGACATGCAGAAGTATTTTATCGGTTCCGTACTCAGTGGAGGCAATTCGGATCCCGCTGAGGGGAATAGCCTCAAGGCATGGACCGACTTGTACGATAGGGTCCAGGAAGAAGGGATGAAGACGCGGCTAAAGATACCTGTTCTATATGGAATCGATGCCGTTCATGGCCACAGCAACGTCTTGGGGGCGGTCATTTTTCCCCACAATATTGCCCTCGGGTGCACCCGCGATGCAGAACTGGTGGAAGAAATCGGGCGCATCACTGCAAAAGAAATGCGTGCCACAGGAATTCCATGGACGTTCGGACCGTGCGTAACCGTTCCACAGGATATTAGATGGGGTCGAACCTATGAAGGCTTCTCTGAAGATCCGGCAGTTGTCCGTAGTCTCGCTAAGGCAGCGGTCCTGGGCCTTCAGGGGCTGGATCTATCCAATCCCCTGTCCGTCCTGGCCTGCGCTAAGCACTATGTCGGTGACGGAGGCACAACCGCGACAACCGATCCCCGGCCCGGCTTTCCAGCGGGTCCGGAAGGTCATATGTGGCTGGATCAGGGAGACACGAAAATGGACGAAGCCACTTTACGCCACATCCATCTTCCGGGCTATATCGCCGCCATAGAAGCGGGTGTCGGCAGCATCATGCCCTCTTACAGTTCCTGGAACGGCGTCAAGTGCTCTGCCAGCAAACGGCTGCTCACAGAAATCCTGAAGGAAGAATTGGGATTTGAAGGCTTCTTAATATCCGACTACAACGCAATCTATCAGATCGACCCCAAGGATCCCAAGAAATCGATCATGATTTCGATTAACGCCGGCATGGATATGGCCATGGTGCCCTCCGGATATAGTGATTTCTTCGATAACCTGAAGGAGCTTGTGGAGGAAGGTAAAGTGCCCATGTCCCGCATCGACGACGCGGTTACGCGTATCCTACGGGTTAAGTTCGCCCTGGGACTGATGGATGAAAGCCGGTCCCAGAAGGCCGACCGGACGCTGCTTAGGGATTTCGGATCTCCGGAACACCGTACTCTGGCGCGGGAAGCGGTCCGAAAATCGGTCGTGCTCCTGAAAAATGATAACCAAATTTTGCCGATATCGAAAGAGATCGCAAGAATTCACGTCTCCGGAAAAAGCGCCGACAATATCGGCAACCAGTGTGGTGGATGGACCATTCTCTGGCAGGGGAAAATCGGTAATGTCACTCCCGGGGGTACGACAGTCCTTGAAGCCGTCAAAGCCGCGGTATCCAAAGATACTGAAGTGACATACTCCTTAGATGGGACAAGGGCTGATGGAGCAACCCTGGGTATCGCCGTAATCGGTGAACTCCCCTACGCTGAAGGTATCGGCGACCTCGCAGACCTGTCGCTGGATACCCAGGATATCGCTGTTGTGAATAACCTAAAAAGTGCCGGAATCCCGGTTGTCGTCCTGATCATCTCCGGGCGTCCGCTGATCGTCAATGAAATCCTACCGCAAGCGGATGCTCTGCTGGCCGCATTTCTTCCCGGCACCGAAGGGCAGGGAATCACCGATGTTCTTTTCGGTGACTACGATCCGACCGGCAAGCTCTCGTTCTCCTGGCCCAGATCCAACGACCAACTGCCGCTGAATATCAATATGCCGGAAAAGGATTATGATCCGCTTTTCCCTTTCGGCTACGGATTGAGTTATTAAAGAAACGCGGTTGTCAGTGGTTAAGCCATAGGGGTGTCTTTTTAAGAAGCGACAATCAGACTGAAGTTCGAGTAGAGGGCTTTCTGTTATGGATTTCGAACGAAGCTTGCATAGTAAACCCTAACGTTGCAAAAGTCGAGGATGCTGTAGATCCG